>PMYE01000025.1 GCA_003171315.1 Acidobacteriaceae bacterium | reverse complement strand
GGCCCAAATGCGGGCCAAACTCCGCTCAGGATGACTGCTTTGTTTTTGATGCAAACTTCGGGGACAGGACACTAGGGGATTGGGCAAGTCTCAAAGCGGGTTCTTCGCGCGCAGTTCAGCCACGATCTCCGCAGCCGCCGCCCGCGCCTCTGCTTCCTTATCCGGCGGAAAGCTGATGGCGCCCACACGCGCGTGCCCGCCGCCGCCGTAGCGCTCGCAAATCTGCGCCAGGTTCACCATCTTTTTCGGGTCGGCCTTGGTCCAAGGATTCGATCCCACGGCCACCTTGGTGCGGAAGCTGGACTTCGACAAGCCGATCGAATACGTCGCCTGCGGATACAGATAGTACGGGATGAACTTGTTGAATCCCTCCAGCGGATGGTCGGTGATGTCGAAGAAGATGGTTCCGTCGTGTTCTTCCGCGCGGCCGCGGATCAGTTCCAGCGCCTGCTCGTGGCGCTCGAGCAGCGGCGGCAGCAGTCCCGCCACAAACGGCTGGCTCAAGACTTCGGTGAAGGGCATCTCCGTGAGCAGAGGGATCAGCCGCGGAATGAACTCCGGATCGTGTGCGGCCTCGATGATCAGTGTCAGCTTCATGGCTGGCGCGGCCATTTCCACCGCTGCCTCGGGGCTCTCGTACTTTGCGCCGTCCACAATGTCGGCCCAGTGAATCAGCTCCGCCACGGGAGCCGTGTCGAACCCGTAGCGCGTTTTGGCGATGTGGGCCAGAAAACCGGTGCACGAGGTGTAGTGTGGATCGAAGAACTTGCGTGCCGCGCAAACGGGGTCGCGCAGGCAGGCCAGAAAGTGTTCGCGGTCCTGAGGCGTCAGGAATGCCGACTGGTGGTGATCGAACCACCAGGTGATACGCGGCGACGCCGAGTACTTGAAGTCCACGATCGCATTCTCGTCGCCCGTGAATTCGCTCTCGACGAAGAGCGCGCCGGCGCGGTGGACCAGCCCGTGATAGTCGTAGCTCGCGTCCGGCGCCATGCACTCGCGGTGGAAGCGAGTGAACAGCGAGGCCGAGCAAGCTCCGTCAAAGCATTTGTCGTGGTAGAAGACGCGAACCCGCAAAACCTGGAGTCCTCCTGGACTGTAAACATAAAGAGCCGGAACTGTTTAGCATCAAGGGCTCGGCCCGTTGTGTCAAGCGGCAGGAAATCCACGGCCCGGAGTTTGAACCGGCCCTCAACAGGTCCGCCCGCCAGGCGGCCCGGACAGCAACCCGCATCGTACTCCATCGTTTACTCTCAGAGTAGCCCTGTCGCATGACCACGGCCGCCGCACAAGCACGCTATCCGCTCACCCAGGGCGTTAACCCGTGGCTGGTCACGGTCTCGGTCATGCTTCCCACCTTCATGGAGATTCTGGACACCGCCATCGCCTCGGTGGCGCTGCCCTATATCGCCGGCTCGCTCTCGGCCTCAAACTCCGAAGCCACCTGGGTGCTCACCAGCTACCTGGTCGCCAACGCGGTGATTCTGCCTGCCTCCAACTGGTTTGCCCGGCGCTTCGGCCGCAAGCGCTTCCTTCTCACCTGCGTCACCATCTTCACGGTTGCGTCATTCTTCTGCGGAGCGGCGCCTTCGCTGGCCGTCATCCTGCTGGCCCGCGTCATGCAGGGCGCGGGCGGCGGCGCGTTGCAGCCTCTGTCGCAATCCATCTTGCTGGAAAGCTTCTCGCTCAAGGACCGCTCCAAGTCCATGGCCGCCTACGGTCTGGGAATCGTCCTTGCTCCCGTGCTCGGTCCTACGCTCGGCGGCTGGCTGACTGACACCTGGAGCTGGCGATACGCCTTCTACATCAACATTCCCGTCGGCATTCTTGCCGTCATCATGATCAGCCGTTTCATCCACGACCCGCCCTATATCAAGAACGCCAAGGTGGGCGCATTCGATAACATCGGCTTCGGCCTGCTGGCCGTGTGGACCGGCTGCCTTCAGATCGTGCTCGACAAAGGCCAGGAAGACGACTGGTTCGGCGCCGTCTGGGTGCGTTGGGCGGTCGCAGCGCTCGTGGTCGCGCTTGTACTGTGGATCTGGCGCTCGTGGACCAATCCCAAGGGTCTTGTCGACCTGCACGTCATAAAGGACCGCAACTTCCGCACCGGCTGCCTGATGATCGCCATGCTGGGCATGTGCATCTACATCACCATCGCCATCCTGCCGCTCTACTACCAGGAGATTCTCGGCTACACGGCATTCACCGCGGGCCTGGTTGTCTTTCCCCGCGGCGTGGGGGCCTTCATCGGCTCGCCCGTCGTCGGCTTTCTCGGTTCCCGCATCGACAACCGCAAGCTGCTCTGCGCCGGCTTTCTCGGCTTCGCCGTCTGTGCTTACACCTTCGGTGAAGTCAATCTGTCCATCGGCCCCTACACGCTGCTGCTTCCTATCTTGCTTACCGGCTTCGCGCTCAGCTTCGTCTTTGTGCCCCTGGCCACCATGACCACCTCCACCATCTCCAGAAACGAGATGGGCAACGCCACCGGGCTGTTCAACATGCTGCGCAACATCGGCGGGTCCATTGGCATTGCCATGGCCACAACGGCGATCATTCGCCGCGCCGACCTGCACCAGACGTACTTGAGCGAGCACCTCTCGCCGTCAGCGCCCGCGCTACAGCAGAAGTCCGCAATGATCGCCGCTTATTTGAGCCACCACATCGGCCCAAGCGGCGCGCGCCCCGGCTCTTTCGGCCTCATCTACGGCCTAATGCAGCAGCAGGCGGCCCAACTCGCTTATATCGACG
>PMYE01000037.1:15187-15612 GCA_003171315.1 Acidobacteriaceae bacterium | reverse complement strand
TAGAAGTTGGGGCTGGTCTGGAAACTGCCGCTGAGTGCCACCAACAGGCTCTGGGCCACATTCTGCTGAGTCAACCCGGTCTCCGCGGCGCGGGTGCGGTCCACGTTTACGGTGAGATTTGGATAGTTGAAGGGCTGCTGGATGCGCGCGTCGGCNNGCGTAGAGATTGGGGCCGACGATCTGAATGTCGATGGGCGCAGCCAGGCCGAAGTTAAGGATTTGGGTCACGATGTCCACCGGCACAACGTAAAACGTAACGCCCGGGTAGCCGCGCGCCAGCACCTCTCGCAGACGCTCAATGTATGCCTCGCTGGGATGATGGTTGCGGCTCAATTGGACCTGGATGTCCGCATCGGAGGGACCCACCGGGGCCGACGTGGAGTAGGAAAGATTGAGCGCCGAGTAGGGCAGGCCGATGTTATCGA
>PMYE01000037.1:0-15055 GCA_003171315.1 Acidobacteriaceae bacterium | reverse complement strand
GGGAAGAAGTCCTGGCCGAGCCACGGGGCCAATCCCAACGACGCTATGGAAAACACCAGGAAAAGGATGAGGAAGATTCCCGCGCGATCGACGCACAGGGTGAGCAGGCCCAGGTAGCCGCGGCGAAAGCGATCGAAGCCGCGTTCGAAGCCAAGCTGGAAACGCGTAAACGGGTTGCGGCTGGCTTGTTTTCTNNTGCTCCTTGAGCAGGTACTTGGCCATGGTAGGCACAAGGGTGCGGGATAAGAAGTAGCTGGCCAGCATGGCAAAGACCACGGCCTCTGCCATGGGCACAAACAGATAACGCGCCACGCCGTTGAGGAAGAACATGGGCACAAAGACGATACAGATGGCGAGGGTGGAGACAAGAGCCGGTGTGGCAATTTGCGCCGAGCCGTCGAGTATGGCCTGTTCCAGTTCCCGGCCTGTTTCCAGGTAGCGATTGATGTTTTCGATGGCTACAGTGGCGTCATCCACAAGAATGCCCACGGCCAGCGCCATGCCGCCCAGAGTCATGATGTTGATGGTTTCGTGGAGCGCGTAGAGCAGGATGAGGGAACAGAGGATCGAGAGCGGAATGGAGACGGCGATGATGATGGTGGAACGCCAACTGCCGAGAAAGATCAGGATCATGGTCGCGGTGAGGCAGGCGGCGATGATGGCTTCGCGCACCACGCCGCTGACGGCGCTGCGGACAAAGATCGACTGGTCGGACAGGGCGGCGATCTTCAACTGAGGAGGCAGTTGGCCCTTCAGACTCGGGCTGGAGATGATTTCGCGTACGTTTTTGATAATGTCCAACGTTGAGGCCGAGCCGGTCTTGAGGACGTTCATCATGATGGCGCGGCGGCCGTCCACGCGGACAATGTTGGTCTGCGGCGGATTGCCGTCGCGGACGTGCGCCACGTCGCGGATATAAACCACCGCGCCGTTGACCGTCTTGATGGGCATGTCGTCCAGGGCTTCCAGCAGGGACGGCGCGGAGTTGGTCTCCACCTGGTATTCAAAGCGGTCGAGCTTGATGGTTCCCGAGGGCGCGATCACGTTCTGAGCGGTAATGGCGCTGACGACGTCGGCGGGGGAAAGCCCCTTGGCCTGGAGCGCGTTGGGGTTCAGATCCACCATGATCTGGCGCTGCTTGCCCCCGTATGGGTACGGGGTTTGCGCGCCCTCGACAGTGGCGAGTTGAGTGCGGATGGTGTTGGTGGCCAGGTCATTCAACTGCTGTTCGTTCAAACCCGGCCCGGAGAGGCCCAATTGCAGGATGGGAACGCTGGAAGCGTTGTACTGGATGATGAAGGGCGGCGTAGATCCCGGCGGCAGGGCGCGCAATTGCACCTGGCTGATCGCGGTCACCTGGGCGATCGCCTGGCCGATATTCACGTTGGGATGGAAGAAGATCTTGATGATGCTCGTACCGACCAACGATTGCGACTCGATGTGGTCGATGTCGTTCACCGTCGTGGTCAAGCCCCGCTCGGCATTGGTCGCGATGCGGTTGGCCATCTGATCCGCCGAGAGACCGTTGAAGAACCACACCACGGTCACCACCGGAATATCGATGTTGGGAAAGATGTCCGTCGGCATCGACTCGATGCTGAAGACGCCAAGGATCAAGATCAGCAGCGCGAAGACGACAAAGGTATAAGGCCGCCGCAGCGCAAGCCGGACCATCCACATCATAGGGCTGGTATTTGCTCCCCGGCCGGCGCCCCGATGGAGTTCAGGCCTGCGACTGCACTGCCATCAACCCCGGCCACAAACCGGGGCCGGTTTTGAGCTTTACTCCGCTCCGCGCCGGCCCTTGCATCCCGGGCCGGATCGCCCAGAAGCGCAACTCCGGCCAAGTATTGCGTTGAACATACTATGGTAGCTGAAAAGCAAAGGCGAAGAGAAAAACGGTAGTGGTGCGGTTTGAAGCTCCAGAGTTGGCCCTGGAACTGGCCTGCGCCCTTGCGCCTCTTCTGAGAGCCTGACATCATGAATGGAACAAGATGCCGGAACTCGTACAGATCGGTTTTCAGCCGTCGAAGTCTGCCGTCGTTGGTGCTTCGAAGCCGCACGGTTCAGTGCTTTGGATACAGGGCGTGACTCTGGCATGGATGATTGTGGAATTCGGCGTCTCTGCATATGCGGCTGTAACGGCTCGTAGCCCTGCGATGTTGGCCTTTGGCTCCGACAGCCTGGTAGAGCTCCTGTCCGCTACTGTTGTGCTCTTGCAGTGGATTCCGAGCATGTCTATCTCGGAACGGAGGGCAAGCCGAACAGCCGGAGCTCTGCTTTTTGTGCTCGCCTTCGTCGTTGCAGCGATTGCAGTTGCGTCATTGGCTCAGCGGTTGCAGACTGCAAAGAGTTACGCGGGCATAGCAATCACCATCGCGGCGCTGATCGCAATGCCTGTTCTAGCCTTCCTCAAGCGCCGTGAGGCTCGTCGCAGTAAGAATGCAGCCTTGGCCGCCGATGCAGTGCAATCCGCTACTTGCGCGTATCTTGCGCTCATTGCGCTGGCTGGTCTCGCGATCAATGCAGCATTCCATGTCGCATGGTTCGATTCGGTTGCCGCTTTGGTGGCTGTTCCCATCCTCGTGAAGGAGGGCAGATCGGCTTGGCAAGGTCATGCCTGCGGATGTTGCTGAGAGCCCGATATTCAAACTGCACCACGACCAGAAAAACACTGGATGAGGACGCCCGGAAATCTACTTACACCGCATCCAACTCCGGCCGGGCTGAAGACGCGCGCAAGGGAATTGCGACAAAGCGACGAGGCACGGCAAGGAAGTCACAGGATGAGCAACGTGGAAGTCTGTGACGGCCGCATCCGCGGCGAGCCAGTGCCGGTTTCGCCTGGCTGAGGCATCCGCTAAGGGCGTAATCCGCTTGCGGGTGTCCCTCCATCCCGCAAAATTCCTCCCCGGCATGGGTGTCCAGAGCCGAAGAAGCGCGTCTAAGGACGCATAGCGCCCAGTGCGGAGAAGTGCACAGGCTTCGCGGCCCGTCCTGTTCCGGTAGACTGTGAGATGGATTCCAGTAAAAGGGATTCATCCCTGAGAGCGGCGGCGAGCAAGGGAGGGAATCTGTGGCAAAAACGCGATGGCGAGCCTAAGTGCAGCCCGGCAGGTTTCAGCCCAACGATGGAGAACTTTTGCTGCCGCCCCGGGGAACAAAGATGGTTTCTTAGGGCCCCCGCCGCTGGGAGCCCCGTGCAGTTTGGGCAGGGTGGGCGTGGTCTTGTAGAATCGATCTTTCCTTAAGGTTGGACCGGATTGCCAAGGGAAGACCGGATTTTCAGCGATTGAGGGTGTGCATATTCTTCCTGTGAAGCCGAAATATGGAACGAAGAAATTTTTGTGCTCGCCGCAGGGCCCGAACCCGGTGAAGATCAAGCACACTTCCATCCACCGCGCCGCATCTGCCGCCAGGCGCCTGGGGCGCGTGCTCATGTTGCTGGCATTGGTGTCGAGCGCCGCGGCGGCCCTCGCGCAAACGCCGGACACCATCTCGGAGATTCGCGTCATCGGCAACCGGCGCATCCCCAAAGAAACCATCGTCGCTCGCATGTTCACTCATCCGGGCGACACATTCGACACCGTCTCCATCGAGCGCGACTTCAACTCCTTGTGGAATACCGGCTACTTCGAGGATCTGCGCATCGAGCGCGAGGACACCGAGAAGGGAATTATTCTCAACGTCTTTGTGCGCGAGAAGCCCAGGATCCGCGAGATCGTTTATAAGGGCAACAACTCGATCAGCAACTCCGACATCCTGGACGGCTTCAAGAAGGAGAAGGTGGGGCTTGCCGTGGAGAGCCAGTTTGACTACCCCAAGATCAAGCACGCGGAGACAGTCATCAAGGAGCTCCTCGCAGCGCACGGGCACCAGTTCGCCACCGTCAAGACTGAAGTCAAGACGATTCCTCCGGCCTCGGTTCAGGTGACCTTCAACATCAAAGAAGGCCCGGTGGTGAGGGTGGGCAAGATCGCCTTCGTGGGCAACCGGCACCTCGGCGCGCTCTACCTGCGCCGCTCCATGAAGAACCTCAAGCCCATCGGCATACCCTATTCGCTCATATTCGAGGATCTCTTGCCCCAGACCTATGACTCTTCGAAGCTCGAAGAGGACACGGAGCGGGTGCGCCAGGCCTACCGCGACAAGGGTTACGCCAACGCCGCCGTGGAGCAGCCCAAGACCCAGGTCCGCGACCAGGGTGGGCTGAACTGGTTCACCTTCCGGCCGAACAAGGGCAAGCGCATCGACATCCAGATGACTATTGAAGAGGGAGAACGCTACCACCTGGGCACGATCACGTTCACGGGCAACAAGCAAATCACCAATATGAAGGCCCTGCGCGCCACGTTTCCCATCAAGGACGGCGATTGGTTCAGCGCCACGCTGATCGGCAAGGGCCTCGACAATCTGAAGAAGGCATACGGCAGTCTGGGCTACATCAACTTCGGCGCTGTGCCGACGCCCCGCTACGACGAGCAGAAGAAAACCGTCTCCTGGAACGTTGACATCGACGAGGGCAAGCAGTTCTTCGTCTCGCGCATCGAGTTCCAAGGCAACACCATCACACGCGATCGCGTCATCCGCCGCGAACTGTTGCTCGACGAGGGTTCGGTCTACAACTCCCAGTTGTGGGAGTACAGCCTGCTCCGCCTCAATCAGCTGGAGTACTTCGCGCCGCTCAAGGTCGATCAGGACTCCGAGGCTCACCAGGATCCCGACGCCGGCACCGTCGATCTGCTGCTGAAAGTGAAAGAAAAGGGTAAGAACTCCATCGGCCTCAATGGCGGCGTGAGCGGACTCTCGGGGGCTTTCCTGGGCGTCAATTACCAGACCAACAACTTCCTGGGATTAGGCGAAACCCTCAGCCTCCAGGCCAACCTGGGCAGCATCAGCCGTACCTTCCTCTTCGGCTTTACCCAGCCGTATATCCGCAACCGCCCCATCAACCTGGGATTCCAGATCTTCAACAACAGGCAGGATTACAACGCGGCCAAGAACTACGAGACCACCACCGGCGCCTCGCTGAACCTTTCCAATGCGGAGAAGTCGCTCACGCAGAACTACAACGTGGGCTCGGACGGAATCAATTTTTCGATCAGCTACCCATTGAAACGTCATGCGTTCCAGCGCATAGGCATGACCTACTCGTGGACCAAATCCGACATCACGGCCTTCAGCGCGGCCTCGCAGACCTTCTTCCAGACTATTGCCTTCCGGTCGGGCGTGCAGGGGTCGAACCCGCTGGCCGGCATCATCAACAGCTCGATCGGGTTGACCTACTCGTACAACACCGTGAGCAACTCGCTGCGTCCGCGGGATGGCAAGGAATACAGCGCGTTCGTCCAGGTGGCCGGCATCTGGGGCAGCGTGCGCTACGTGAACACTGCGGTGGCATACAAACGCTACATCCCCATGCACTACCTGATTCCGTCGAGAGAGGGGCACAACGTGCTGGGCGTGCGCGCGCAGTTGGCCTACATCCAGGGCTTCGGCGGCAACGTGGCTCCGCCCAACAACCGCTTCTACTCCGGCGGCGAAACGGATATGCGCGGCTTTGACGTGCGCGCCGCCACGCCCTACGGCTACGTGCCCACGCGCGTCAACTTCCAGCTCACCAATCCGGATGGCAGTTGCGTTCCCCGCGACCCGGCCAACCCCGAAGACAACCAGTGTATCCAGGTGCCGCTGCCTATTTACGGGATCGCCTCTATCGGCGGCGATACGAACCTTTCCACCAACGTCGAGTACCGCATTCCCGTCGTCGGACCGTTCACTTTTGCATTCTTCGACGACTTTGGCATCGATGCGGCGGTCAACCACGGGCAGTTGATGCAGAGCCCCGAGGGCTTTGCTTCTCTCACTGCGCCGCTCTATGGCTGCCCGGTCTACAACAATGGATCCTGCCAGGGTGGCATCCCGGGCTCGGAAGTCGGGTTCCGGAGGAACATCCGTCCGGTGGCGGGCACCAACTTCGTTCCTCGCATGTCCCTCGGCACCGAGCTTTCGGTGTTCATGCCGGTTATCAATGCTCCCTTCCGGCTCTACTATGCCTATAACCCGCTGCGGCTCTATGAAACGCCTTATTGCAACGACGTGGTTCTGGGTGAAAAGCAGAGAAGCTGCTCTGCCGAGTTAATCACCCGCGCCATGTTCCCGGCGGGCGGCGCGGGAGACTACACGTACCAGGAAGCCATCGAGGCCTACGGCGCGCAATACATCTTCCACGAGCCGCGCAAGACCTTCCGCCTCTCCATTTCCACAACGTTCTGAGTCAGCCCGCCCGCGCAAGCCAAAGGGGCCGCGCCATGGAACGGCCCTGTGCTTTCTCCAGCGCAGTGCGTTCGCTGCCGTAAGGCCTTGAATACAAAAGCCGCCCGGCAGGATGCAACCGCCGCACACTGCCCACCGATAGCGGTTCGCCGTCCACGATCCGCTGCCGGTTTGACGCTCCCTAAGCGGGCTCCTTATAATTCCCTCTAGTTCCCGGCGATGCCTTCATGCGCCTTTTCTCTGTGCGAGTTTTACGCCGGACGAAGCCTCTGGGGCATTCCACAAAATGCCGTGGCCCGCAACTGCGGCGCTCCAGGGATAAGCACGCGGGGACTCCAAAGGAGTTATTGATTCTCATGAAGCGACTGCCCTTGTTTACCCTTTTGTTTGCCCTGGCGTCAGTCATCTCTGCTGCCGCCCAGGCGCCCGCCCCTGCCAACGTTCCCACCAAGGTCGCTGTCATCGCCTTTCAGGCTGCGGTCAGCCAGACCAACGAATTCCAGCGTGACTTCGCGGACCTGCAGAAAAAATACGATCCCAGGCGTCAGCAGCTCAAGACCCTGAGCGACGAAATCGATACCCTGACCAAACAGTTGCAGGATCCGGGTGCGCAGTTGAGCGACAGCGACCGCGTCACCCGTACGCGTACCCTCGACGAAAAGAAGAAGCGGTTGGACCGCGATTCGCAGGACGCGCAGAGCGACTTCCAGAACGACATGCAGCAGTTGTACAGCAGTTTGGCTGGCAAAGTGGGCGCGCTGATGACCGACTACGCGGGAAAGCAGGGTTACACGCTGGTCCTTGACACGGGCGACCAGCAGAACGCCACCGTCCTTTACGCCGTTCCCTCCACCGACATCACCAAGGCCGTCATCGAAGCCTACAATCAGAAGTCGGGCATTCCGGCGCCATCTGCCCAGGGAGCCAGCCAGCCAGCCGTGGATGCGCCCCAGCCGGCGCCATCGCATTGATCTCCTTCACCACCCGCCGGGGCGGACACGCATCTGCATTCCGCCCCTTCAGCGGCCCGCTGACGTTTGACGCTCTCCCCTCGCCGCCATATAATCGATCTAGTTCCTGCTGACGTTTCTGTTCGCGTCTTTTTCAGCCCCTGCGCCGTCCGGCGTAGAGTTTCCGAAAAGAAGTCGTGAGGTTGGTCAGAAGAGTCAGGCTCGCTCATGCGACTAAGGGATGAGCCGCACAGGGATTGCGAAGGAGTTTTCGAGTCCAATGAAGCGTTCGCTTGCACTTTTCGTCCTGCTGGCCTCAGGGTTGGTCCTGAACGCCGCCGCCCAAACGCCCGCCGCGCCCGCCGCATCGGCTGCGCCTGCCGCCGCAGTTCCAGCCAAAATCGCCGTGATTAATTTTCAGTTGGCCGTGGGCGGAACCAACGAAGGTCAGCGCGACTTTGCCGATCTGCAAAAGAAGTACGCGCCCAAACAGGCTACGCTCAAAGCCCGCAGCGACGAGATCGACAACCTGACCAAGCAGTTGCAGGCCCAGGGCGCCAGCCTGAGCGAGGTTGAGCGCAACAGCCGCGCCAAGACCATCGACGACAAGAAGAAGCAACTCGACCGCGAGACCGAGGACCTGCGCAACGACGGGCAGCAGGACATGCAGGATCTCTACAACAATCTGGCTTCCAAAGTGTATGACGTCCTTCAGTCCTATGCCCAGCAGCAGGGATATACTCTCATCCTTGACGTTTCGCAGCAGCAAACGCCCGTGCTCTATGTCAGCAACGGCTCCATCATCACCAAGGCAGTTATCGACGCCTACAATTTGAAATCGGGCGTACCTCCGCCGCCAGCCGAACCTGCGGCGCAGTCGCCCAATCCACAGACTGGGGCGCCGAGGCCCACTACCGCAGCGCCCAATCCTACCAGGACGCACTGAGGCAAGAATGCAGCCGTTCGAGGCCGCGCGCCAGCCGGGGCCTCGAGCGGTCAGTAGCACCCAGGCCGCGATCCTTGCTCTCACAAGGCGATGGCCGCCGGTTTTCGTTGCTGGTTTGCGGTAGGCCTGAGCCACCTAGCCCTGGTGGCCCTTTACATCCCCAGAACTGGTTGCGTAAATAGCGTTCGGGTAACGGAAGTCAGCCTCAGGGATTTAAACCCTTATAATTTCTGCCAATTTTGGCACCCTTCGGCAAGCTCAGGGCAGGCTTTGAAGCCGTGCTATGTAACGAAGCTGCTTAATGCAGCCAAATCTAGATCCTGTGGAAAAATCTGTGGATTTTTTCCTGAAACCCCCAGGAAAAGGCCTAAATTCCGCTCTTGCCAACCTTCATCCCACTCTGATAGTGGACATAATCCCTTTTTAATCAAGGGGAACATCCATGAATGGTTTTCCGCGAATGCGTTGATTGGCGCGCAAGCCGTGGTCAGGCCGTCCGGCATGGTTTCCACAATCGGTTATGAAGGTTTTGTAACAACCCCTTCGGACCGAGAAAACGCTCGCTTACTTCTGCCGATCCTCGCCGACGCGCAAAACCGCCAGAAATGCCTCCTGCGGAATGTCCACCTTCCCGATCCGCTTCATGCGCTTCTTGCCCTCTTTCTGCTTTTCGAGAAGCTTGCGCTTGCGGCTGATGTCNNTGCTTCTCCAACAGCTTGCGCTTGCGCGTGATGTCGCCGCCATAGCACTTGGCCAGCACGTTCTTGCGCAGCGGGCTCACGGTCTCGCGGGCAATCACCTTGGCCCCGATCGCCGCCTGGATGGCCACCTCGAACTGCTGCCGCGGGATCAGCTCGCGCATTTTTGAGACCAAAGCCCGTCCGCGCTCGTAAGCGTGGTCGTGGTGCACGATGATGGAAAGTGCGTCGACCGGTTCACCCGAGACCAGAATGTCGAGCTTCACCATGGGCGACTCCCACTCGCCCGCGAGCTGGTAATCGAGCGATGCGTACCCGCGCGAGATCGACTTCAGCCGGTCGTAGAAGTCCAGCACGATCTCGTTCAACGGCAACTCGTAGGTGAGCATCACGCGCGTGGGCGTCACGTACTCAAAGTTGATCTGCTTGCCGCGCTTCTCCTCGACGAGCTTGAAGATGCCGCCGACGTACTCCTCGTTGGTGAGGATTTTGGCGGCGATCACCGGCTCACGAATGCTGGCAATGCTCTGCGGCTCGGGCCAGCGCGAGGGGTTGTCGACCTCGATCTCTTTTCCGTCGGTGAGGGTGATGTGGTAGCGAACGCCCGGCGCGGTGGTAATCAGATCCAATTCATACTCGCGCTCCAGCCGCTCCTGGATGATCTCCATGTGAAGCAGTCCCAGGAATCCGCAGCGGAAGCCGAAGCCCAGGGCCACCGAGCTCTCCGGCTCGAAGAAGAACGACGAATCGTTGAGCCGGAGCTTTTCGAGAGCATCGCGTAACAGCGTGTGCTCGTGCGCGTCCACGGTGTAGAGCCCGGAAAAGACCATCGGCTTGATGTCTTCAAATCCGGGCAGGGCGTGCGCGGCCGGGTGCGCGTCGTCCGTAATGGTGTCGCCGATCTTGGTGTCGCCCACATTCTTGATGGTGGCCGCGAAGAATCCCACCTCGCCCGCCGTGAGCTCGCCGATCTCCACCGGCTTGGGGCAAAGCACGCCCATTGACTCGATTTCGTAAGACGTTCCATTGGACATGAACCGGATGCGCTGCCCTTTGCGCATCGTTCCCTGCATCACGCGCGCCAGCACGATGACGCCGCGGTAGGCATCGAACCACGAGTCGAAGATGAGCGCCTGCAGCGGCGCATCGGGATCGCCTTTGGGCGGCGGCAAGCGGTGCACGATGGCTTCCAGCACCTCGTCCACGCCCTGGCCGGTTTTGGCGCTCACCGGGATGGCGTCGGTCGCGTCCAGCCCCACAGCCTTCTCGATGGCCTCCTGTGTACTCAGAACGTCGGCCGATGGCAGGTCGATCTTGTTGATCACGGGGACGATTTCGAGGCCATGATGGATGGCCAGGTAGGCATTGGCCAGAGTTTGCGCCTCCACGCCCTGGCTGGCGTCCACTACCAGCAGCGCGCCCTCGCACGAAGCCAGCGAGCGCGAGACCTCATAACTGAAGTCCACGTGGCCAGGCGTGTCGATGAGATTGAGCTGGTAGGTGTTGCCGTCGCGCGCCTTGTACATCATGCGCACTGCGTGCGCCTTGATGGTGATGCCGCGCTCCCGCTCCAGGTCCATATCGTCGAGGATCTGGGCCTGCATCTCGCGGCCGGTAACCGCGCCCGTCAGCTCCAGCAGCCGGTCGCTGAGCGTCGACTTGCCGTGGTCGATGTGTGCGATGATGGCGAAGTTGCGAAGGAAGCGTGCGTCCATCGTAGGTTTTCAAAACAAATGGGTTGCGGGCACGCAGGCAGCCCGCTTTAGCTGCTCTCCCATGGTTTAGCTTATCATCGGCGAGACCCGACCCCTCAGGCTAAAACTGCAATCTAATGGCGGTATATATGTTTTCCAGAGTATCGCGATCATAAGGATCAACCGAGATAAAGCTGCGCATCTCGGCGATTGCATCGTTGGTCACCACATAGTCGGGCGCGGACTTTACCAACTGCGGCTCTGCTTCGGCGATCCAGTCCAAAAATATTATCATCTCGGCAGTCAAGTGTTGCGTTAGCAGACGGTAGTTCCATATCGCCGCTAAGATTACCAGCGCGAGCTGCTTCGTCGTGATTGGGTCTATTTCCGCATCAGGATCTTCGTCGGCGTGCTTGAGGAAGTTTTGCCATCTGTTGTGGAACCTTACGAAGTTCATACCGAACTTGTCCTTGAAGTTCTTATCGAACTTGTCCTTGTCGATGAGGACATTTATTTCTTCCCAATACGAAAGGCGGACTTTCTGCGGATCACCTACTCGCGCAAGTTCGCGCTGGTAGAGTTCGCTATGCCGGCTCTGGATCACGCCATCTGTAACTTCCCGAGAAGCGGCGGCGAGCGCATACGAGGACAGATGATCCCTGTTCTCAAAAAATAGGCGGATTGACGTATTGAGTTGCCGTTCTGCGGCGTCTGTTTTGGTAATCATGATCGTTTTAGGAGGCTGATTGCAGCTCCCCTCCAGATTCATCTATTGAGCGCGGCCAGTAAACCGGCTGGCTGAAAGGCTCCTTACGTTATTGTGTCTTGGCCTTACGCTCCTCATACCACTTCCGCGCCAGTTCTTGTTCACGGGATAGATCGGCGGGTGTCAGGTGTGACGCGGCTTCATCTCGCTCCTTCGCAACCTCTTTCGAATTCGAGTCGTCCTTCTGTCCGGCAGCAGCTAGATCAAGCCAAAAGTACGCTTCCGCGAAGTCTCTAGGTACACCTCGGCCTTTTTCGTACAAAAGCCCTAGATGGGATTGCGCGTCAACATCTCCTTGGTAAGCCACCTTGCGATACCAAAACACAGCTTGTGTGTAGTCTTGGGGCACGCCCTGGCCATGTTCGTAAAGCCATCCAAGTTCGCTTTGCGCGTCAACATTCCCCTGATCAGCCGCCTTGCGATACCAAAGCGTCGCTTGAGCGTAGTCCTGGGGCACGCCTTGGCCCTGTTTGTAAAGCCATCCAAGGTGAATTTGCGCGTCAGCATCTCCTAGATCAGCAGCTTTGCGATACCAAATTGCCGCCTGCGTAAGGTCCTGGGAAACTCCCTGGCCCTCTCTGTACAGATTCCCAATCATGGTCATCGCGGGCGCATTTCCCTGCTCGGCAGCCTTGCGATACCAAATTGCCGCCTCCGCAAAGTCCTGGGGAACGCCTTGGCCTTCTCTGTAGAGATTCCCAATCCTGGTCATCGCGGGCGCATTTCCCTGATCGGCAGCCTTGCGATACCAGAGAGCGGCCTGCGAATCATCTTGCGGCACGCCTATGCCACCGTCGTAAAGCAGTCCAAGAGAGAGCTGCGCGACAGCGTCGCCTTGCTCCGCAGCCCTACGCCACCAGACTGCCGCTTGGGTGTAATCCTGCGGCACACCTTGGCCTTTGTAGTATAGGAAACCCAGATGCAATTGCGCCAGAGCATTACCACTAGCAGCTAGCTGTTCGTCGGTGATGATGCTCTTTTGATCGGACGCTGGCGGCGCGCTCTGCTGCGCCCGTGCGCCGGACGCCGTAATGATTAGGGCCGAAACAATCAGCCAACGACAGAATCGAGAGTTCATGGTGTCTCTCTTTCCGCGCTCCCCTACCGCGCGGCATTTGCAGCAGTCGAATTGATCTGCCACAAATGGTACGCTATTGCACAAATGCAGTCGCATAACCAGCGGGTGACGCAGGCGGGTCTCCCAGGTCTCGATTCAGAGACCTGGGAGACCATCTCCGGGCCATAGCTTATCATCGGCATAGTGCCCTCTGCGGTCTCACATTGGTCCGGCTCGATGCGTCATTTCCCGTGGTTGCGTCGCAATCGGTTGCTGACGCCCTGCCTGATGGCGGGAGCCGGCCTGCTGGCCTTGACTCTCACCGGATGCGCGCCCTCGCGAACTGCCGGGGCCTCAGCCGGACAGCCGAAGGAGGCCGGCGCTCCCCCATTGCCCGCGGCTCAAGCAACGCAGGCTGCTGCTCCCACAACGCCACCGCCGCCGACAGCAGAAGAGCAGCACGTCCGCCTGCTCATCGCGCAGGTGGAAGCCGCCTATGCCCGCGGTGACGCCGACTACCGAAGAGGAATGCTCGCCGAAGCCAAGGTCGAGTTCGATCGCTCCGTCGATCTCATGTTGTCGAGCGGCCTCGATATCCGCGCCATTCCGCAGTTGCAGGACGAGTTCGACAAGATCGTCGATCAGGTAAACGCCCTTGAGATGGAAGCTCTCAAGCAGGGCAACGGCTTCGTGCCCAAGGAAGAGATCACGCCATCAGAGGCCGCAAGCGACGTCACATTCGCTGCCGATCCGAATCTGGTAGCCAAGGCCACGGCCGAGCTGGCTACCACCAAGTCCGACCTGCCCCTGATGGTCAACGACTACGTTGCCTCCTACATCAACTTCTTCGCTTACACGCAAAAGGGTCACAATACCCTGTTACACTCCTTCGAACGCGCTGGCCACTACAAGTCTATGATTCAGAGGATTTTAGCCGACGAGGGCGTGCCACAGGACCTGATCTATCTCGCGGTTGCCGAGTCCGGCTTCAATCCCAGGGCCGTCAATCGCAGGTCGCGGGCCGGTGGAATGTGGCAATTCATGCCCGGTCCATATTATGGCCTTAAGCGCGACTCGTACTTGGATGAACGTTTCGACCCCGAAAAATCCACCCGCGCCTACGCCCGCTACATGAAGTTCCTCTACGGCGAGCTCGGCGACTGGTATCTTGCGATGGCTGCCTACGACCATGGTGCCGGCAACATCCAGCACGAAGTAGCCAAGACCGGCTATGCCGACTTCTGGGAGCTCTACCGGCGCAACGAGCTTCCGGGCGAAACTCGCAACTACGTTCCGGAAATCCTTGCCGCCATCATCATTGCCAACCACCCCACGCAATACGGCTTTGACGACATCACCCTCGATCCCCCGGTGCTCACTGACACAGTGACCATCAACTACTCCATCGACCTGCGCCTCGTCTCCGACCTGGTAGGCGCGCCCGTGGATGAGATCGAGGCCCTCAATCCCAGCCTTCTGCGCATGGCCACCCCGCCCGAAGCCTCCTTCGATCTGCACCTACCCGCCGGCACGGCCACGCTCTTCGAGCAGCGCGCGGCCCTTATCCCCGAGGCGCGGCGCAGTTCGTGGCGCTACCACACCGTGGCCGCGGGAGACACCCTTAAGTCCGTGGCGCAGGAGTATCGTGTGGCGGCAGCCGAGCTGGCCTCTGCCAATCAGCTGAGCGAAAGCGAGAGCATCGCGGGCCTTGAGGCGCTGGTTGTGCCCGTCCCGCCGGCCGCCGAGCCTCTGGCTCGTACCCGTCTCTACACCGTCCGCCGCGGCGATACCTTAGTAACCATTGCAGACCGTTTCGGCATCTCCCTCAGCCAGTTGCGGCGCTGGAACGCTATCCCATCCGGTATCCGGGTCCAACCGGGCCGCCGCCTGCGTGTGGCCGAACCTGCGGCGGTTCGCGCGTCCAGGTCGCATCGCCGCAGGACATCCTCTGGCGAATCCAAGGCTGGCTCGGGCGCCCACGCGAATTCCACAGCGTCAAAGCCCGGCCCGGCCCCGCCTGCGCATAGAACAGCCTCGTCTGCGTCGAAATCGGGCCCATCCCGCGCCGCGAAGAAGGCCCCCGCGGCCAGGAACAGCTCCGCTCACAGGCCTGCCCACCACACCCATCCTTCGCCCTAAGAAGAAAAACCGCCGCAAACCGCCATTCATGCTTGTGTTTTGCTTGTCTTTGTGTGCAAGCTAAAGCTACAATCGCTTGCGCGAGCAGTGCAGTTTCGTCTGCTCTCTTGAAAAATTGAACCAAAAGTGGTCAGCGGCAATCCGCTGGAGGCAATGGGATGGATGATGTGTTCAGGATGTACGCAATGAGTGGCGGCGACCCCACGGGGAAGCCGGGTGACCTGGACGCCGGTCAGGTCGAGGCCTTTGCCGACGAGGAAGATGAGTTGGAAACCGCCGGCATCCTTACCTCCTCAGATGACGACGAGGTGATCGCCGAAGAGACGGTGATCATCGCAACAGTGGCGCCCGCAAAGCCGCCGGTAAAAAAGGCCCCGGCCAAAAAGGCGGCCAAGAAGGCGCCGGCCAAGAAAGCTGCGAAAAAGGCAGCCAAAAAGGCTCCGGCCAAGAAGGCTGCCGCCAAGAAGGTAGTGAAGAAGAAGGCCGCGGCCAAGAAGGCTCCGGCCAAGAAGGCCGCCAAGAAGCGTCC
>PMYE01000107.1 GCA_003171315.1 Acidobacteriaceae bacterium | reverse complement strand
GCGGGGGTTTTAACCCCCGCACACAATCCCATCAAAAGAATTTAGAAAACCAAGTACGCGGCGAAGCCGCGCTTGGCTAAGCGCCGAAACTCTTCTTCGTTTCCCCCTCTCCCGGAGGGAGAGCAGAAAATAGCCCAGGGCGTCAGCCCTGGGAACCGCGCCGTTCCTACCGAAAAACAAAGTACGCGGCGAAGCCGCGCTCCAAACCTCGTCACAAATCCCGGTCGGCCATCTACCCAACTTCCCACTGGGCACGCTCAAGAATCGTCTCCCATAAGCCGACTTACCGGGACCGAACCTCCGACGCAGCTCCGTGTAACAGATGGAAAATGACTTGCTGCTTTCGCCCGCCCAATCATGTGACGCACTCTGACGCTATCGGTTCGGGCAACGGCCTGTTGACAACAAACGACGCTGTCAACAAGGGCCGTGACAAGCCTACTCGCATCGGAGAGCAACCACCGGATCGACGCGCATGGCTCGGCGCGACGGCAGGTAGGCAGCTAGCAGAGCGATGACCAGAAATAACGCCGAGACTCCGGCAAAAGAGACGCCGTCAACGGCTCCAAGGTCATGAAACGCCCAACGAAGCAGCGCTGCGACGCCCGCGCCAAGGAGTATTCCGGCCAGCAGTCCCGCAAGCACGGGCCGCGTGACCTCGCGCAGCATAAGTCCGAGGATATCGCGCTTCTTTGCGCCCAGAGCCATACGCACCCCAACCTCTCGCGTGCGCAGAGCGACAATGTAATCCACCGTGCCATAAATGCCCATCGAGGTCAGCAGAAGCCCCAGCAGTCCAACCACTGAAGCAACCGTAGCCAACAGCATTTTGCTCATATACATCGGCGTCTGGCGGAGCATCTCATCGAAGGGAGATGGGGTTGCCACCAGCTCGGGATCGACGGACGATACGGCCGGGCCGATTGCGCCAAGAATCTTCTGCGGGTCAAACTGTGTCCGGATGAGAATGGGATAGTCCTGGAGCCGGTCGTCGGCCAAGGGCAGATACGCTTGCTCTGAATCGCTTTGGCCTAAATTGACGTCGCGCGTGTTGCGGACGATACCGATAACCTGGTAGGTCAACCCGTCGGGAACAATCTCGTTCTTCTGTTGCATCAGCCCCATCGCTTCCAAATGGAGGCTGCGGCCAAGGGGGTTCTCGCCGGGCCAGAGGTGTTTGGCCGCCGATTCGCTGAGGATGACTGAGGGCTCCGGCTGGCTTGCCTGCGATTGAAAGTTGCGGCCGAGCAGCAGGGGAATGCCGAGGGTCTGGAAGTAGTTTGGCTGAACGTAGCTGTAAAAGAAGATCACCCGCGCATCGTGAGCCGAGGGCTTTCCTCCATTGGGCGTGACGGAGGCCATTCGAGTGCCTTGTGCGAGAGGAGGATTGGCGCTGGTGACCGCAGCCACTCCAGGCAGCGCGGCAAGGCGCGCCCGAATCTCGCTTACCAGAGCGGCCCTGCGCTCGACCGTGTACTTTAGCCCCTCTGGGAATTTGAGTTCGAGATCGACGGCGTGTTTGATCTCGTATCCCGGGTCCGCCTTGAGCCCGCGAAGAGCGCTGCGAATCAACAGACTTCCGGCGATCACGAACAGCACGGCGATGGCAACTTGCGCGCCGATGAGAAGATCGCGGAGCCAGCGACTCCGCTTCGGCGAAGTTCCCTCGCTGGCCTTTAGCGCGGAGGCAAGCGCGGAGCGGGAGCTTGCCAGCGCGGGGGCGAGTCCGAAGAGAATGCCGGCGAACACAGAGATAGCGAAGACGTAGACGAATATCCCAAGGTCTGGAGTTGAACTCAGGATCATGGTTCCATCCTCGGCGGGGTAGGCGTTGGCGGCCCAAACCGCCAAGCCCTTCATCAGGCCCAAGGTGAACAGGAGCGCAACGCTGCCGGCGAGCAGGGCCAGTAGCGCGCTCTCGGTCAGTAACTGCCGGATCAGGCGCAGCTGGTTGGCTCCCAGCGAGAGGCGCATGGCCAGTTCATTCTGGCGCGATGCGGCGCGGGCCATTTGCAGGCCTGCGACATTGGCGCAGGCCACCACCAGCACCATCCCGACAGCGGCGACGATAAGAAGAATGAAAAAGCCAACTCCGGCGCTCTGTTTAAGAGGGAAGGGTTGCGCAGAACCCTGCCAAACCAGTACAGAAGCGGGCTTTGTCCAATCGGAATGAGGAGCATGGAGCGCGTCAAGACGGCTGGCAAGCAGATTCATTTCCGCCTGCGCCTGGCCCATGCTGACGCCGGGCGCGAGGCGGGCGCGTAGGTTGCAGCACTTGTTGTCGCGATTGCGCTCGAAGTCGTCGCCGGGATGCAGCAGAGGCTTGAGGCTGATCGGAAGCCAGAAATCGGGCACGGTGATGCCTGTGCCGGTGAAGTTGTGAGGCGTAATCCCGATGACGGTGAAGTCGACGCCATTCAGGCGAATGGCTTTGCCCAGCATGGCAGGATTGCCGCCAAACCGCCTCTGCCAATAGTTTTCGCTGATCAGGACCGATGGAGAAGCTATCAACTCCGGGAGGCTCATTTCATCGAAGGTGCGCCCGGCCAGCGCAGCGACTCCGAGAACCGAGAAGTAGTTCTCCGAGACGACCGCGGTGAGAGCGAACTCCTTGTCGCTGGTGCTGGGGGGGAGTAGTCCCAGCTTTCCTGCCAGGGAATTGTCCGCGGAGTCGCGTTGGCTGACGACGCTTCCGGCATCAGAGAGCGTGAGGTGCTCGCCCCAACTTGTGGCGAGCATTCCGCTGAAGGAATGAAGCTGATCCCGATAGGCCACGTAGTCTGGATAGCTGAACTTGAGTTCGGGAATGCCCGAGCGTTGGCTCAGCGCCAGGTTGGCCACCCTGCCGGGATCGTAAACGTTGAGAGGCGCATTGACGAAGATTTTGTAGGCGGTGAAGGCTACCGTGTTGATGCCGATGCCCAGCGCCAGCGCAAGCACCGCGGAAAAGGTAAAACCGGCATTGCGGCGCAGCATCCGTGCCCCGTAGCGCAGGTCGCGGAGCACACTCAACGGCAGGACCGCCAGATCAAGCTCGCTCATGCGCTCGCGCCACACGCTCGGATTGCCGAAGCGTAGCCGGGCTTCGCGGCGAGCCTCCGCGTCCTCCATTCCCTGTTCCACATTCCATTGCTCTCGCATGGAGAGGTGGAATTCGAGCTCCTCTTCCAGCTCTTTTGACAGCTTTTCTCTACCAAACAGGGCGCGAATCCGAGTGATCCATGCCACCGAGTTCCTCCCTTGCCTATGCCTTTCAGAAATCCAGCACCAGGGCAACTGCGCCGGTGATCATCCGCCAGTTCTCCCTCTCCGCCGCCAACTGCTTCCGCCCTAGCGCCGTAAGCCGATAAAACCGTGCGCGGCGTTTGTTCTCGCTCAGCCCCCACTCTGAAACGATCCATCGTTCCTGTTCCATGCGATGGAGTGCCGGGTAAAGCGAACCTTCCTCAACCCGCAGTACTTCGTTCGAAATGCGCTGAATGTGGAGGGTAATCCCCCAGCCGTGCATGGGGCCGCGCTCGAGGCTTTTCAGGACGAGAAGAGCTAAAGTCCCCTGTAAGTTTTCGTTCTTGGCTTTGGTCACTACAGACACTCCCCTAGATGTCTATATAAGAAAACCGCATTTCGGTTGCCATGTCAAGTGGATACTTGCCGCGGGCCGCCTACAGATTGGTCATCGACTCGAAGATGGAAGGCTGCAGCGCACGCGGGCTCAGCCAGTCCGCCGAGTACGGCGGCATGGGGTAAAAACCAGTCCTCAGCCTCACGAATACCGGTGAGATCGCTATCGGCAAACGCGGATATCGCCCCTAACCCCCCACCTCATCCTCACCCAGCAAGCGCGCCCACGGCGTAAGCCCGCGCCGAACACCTCCAAAACCTAGCTTTCGACCCCAAAATCGCCTATCGCGCAAGCGCGATTCGACGATTTTCACCATTTCCATGCACCTGCAGGTCACAATTTCACCCGATTACTCCACCTGCAGGTGCACTTTTCCGCGAGCTCCGGATGCGACGATTTTCCGTCCCGCCGCAGCGTGTGAAACACTCCACCTGCAGGTCGTCATTCCCCAACTCCGCCAATTCCGCTAACTCCGCTACCTCCGCCAGCTCCGCTAACTCCGCTATTCTCCGTTTTGCCCATTCTGCTCCGGGTGCACCACGCGATAGCTCGCCCCGCCGTTCGACCAGACCAGAAGCAGGATGTCCTTGTCCGCGGGCGCCGCGTGGACTTGGCTCACGAAATTGTCCGCGTCCTCCACGGGATGACGGTCGACTCCAAGAATCACGTCGCCCGGAGCAAGGCCCGCATCGTCGGCTGGGCTGCCTGGGCGCACCGATTGAACCACCGCGCCCTGCACGCGATCGGGCACGTTGTACTGCTGGCGCAGGTCGGGCGTCAGATTGGCCACGGCCAAGCCGAGCCGTGCGTGCTGCTCGCCCGTGCCGGAGTTGCTCGTCTCTTCCGCCTTGTTCTTTTCGAACTCGCCCACGGTAACGTGAATGCCTTCCGGCTTTCCGTCGCGCAGAATCCCCAGGTCGATCGCGGTTCCCGGAGCCATCTCGCTCACCGCCACCTGCAACATGCTGCCGTCGTCGATCTTCTTGCCGTTCAGTTCGCGCAGCACGTCGCCGCTCTTCAGGCCGGCGCGGCTGGCCGGCGAGTCGGGCGTCACCTGGCTGATGATGGCGCCGGTGGCGTCGGGCAGGTTGAAGAAGCCGGCGTTGTCGGGCGTCACGTCGTTCATCGTGATGCCCAGGTAGCCGTGGTGTACCGTGCCGCTCTTCATGATCTGCTCCGCCGAGGATTTGGCGATCTCCGCCGGAATGGCGAATCCCGCCCCGGCAAACGAGCCGCTGTTCGAGATGATGAACGTATTGATCCCGATCACCTCGCCGCGCGCGTCCACCAGCGGCCCGCCGGAGTTGCCCGGATTGATGGCCGCGTCCGTCTGGATAAAGTCGCCCGGCTTGCGCGGATCGTCGGAGTAAGGATTGGGACGGCCCAGTCCGCTGACGATGCCGCGCGTGACGGTGAAGGGAAAGTTGCCGAAGGGATTGCCGAAGGCCAGCACGGTCTCGCCCGGCTTCAGTTTTGCCGAGTCGCCCCAGGGAACGCTGGGCAGGTTCTTGGCGTCGATTTTGATGACCGCTATGTCATCTAATTTGTCCACGCCCACGACCTTGGCATTGAACACCCGCCGGTCATTCAGCGTGACCCGTACCTGCGTCGCGCCGTCCACCACGTGGTCGTTGGTTACGATGTAGCCATCCGGCGACACGATCACCCCGCTCCCCACCCCCCGCTCGATTTGCGGCTGCGGCTTCATCATCTGGCCGTTCGGGCCGAAGCCAAAGAAGAACTGGCGGAATCCCGGCGGCAGATCCTGAGGGTTGATGCCACCGAAGCCCCGGTCGCTGGAGGATTGATCGACCGGCGAGACGCGCGAGGTGACAGAGACGTTGACGACGGCTGGCGTAACGCGCGCCGCGACGGTTTCCACGGCGTTGTCGAGTGCGGTCAGCGCGGAGACGCTCGAGTCGTCGAGCGGACCGGCTGCAGCGGCAGCATGAGCCCTGCTGTAATCGAAGAGAAATGCGGCCGCGAAGAGCACCGTGGCGAGGATGCCGGCCGGGACGGCGAGTTTTTTTGCCTCTGCTACTAATGAATTAGTTGTTCTGTGCATACTCATTTCTCCCTTGGGATTGAATTGCTTTTGTTACAGTTGAAAAACGAGCCAGCCGCCGTCGACGGACGGTGCGGGCAGCCGGTTGGAATGAGAGCTTGTTGCGCGCGCCGGTTTCGGGCCTGGCGCGGAGCTTGCGGGACAAACGACCAGAATCCATCGCGTGACGGTGATTTGCGCCGGCCGCACTGGAGTTGGCTGGCCGATTGCTGCGCCGGTTTGCTCCTGCGCTGCCTCGCCCGTGTCATAGTCGGCGACGGATCTGCTCCTCAGCGATATGGTCTGCACCTGCTCCCAGGCTGCCAGAACAACGTATTCCTGACTCGGTGCCCGAGCCGCCGCAGATGTTGACGCTACAACCTTCACCAGTTGCTCGCGGGGCACGCCAACGGCCGGGGCCACCAACGCCGATTCCGTCGAGCCTGCCGGTGGCTCCTCGCCGCGGCGTGTTGAACCCGGGGCGAGCGGTGCTGCCACGCCGCGGGTTGCAGGCAGAATGGCCTTCGCCTGAAGCGCGCGGAAGCCTGTGGCGCGAGGTTCGATGACCGTCTCGCTCGCCGGCGCAAATGCAGTGTGCGCCGTGCCTGACATCCCGATTTGCTTTGGTTCGAGGGCTGCATTCTGCGCATCCGGCTTCTGGGCAGCCACGAACGCGACCAACTGCGGGCTGCGCGCCAGTTCTACCGAGCCGGCCAGTAGGCCGCAGCCCACCACTCCTACCAGCGCGCGCGCTACGACCGGATGAAGCCCCTGCCTTCCACCCAGAATGCTGTGCACTCGGCGTGTCAATTCCGGCCGCCGTTCGAACGCCCCGAGCGACAGCGCGTGGGCGCGCCGCAGCAACTCCCGCCGCTGCAGCCCCCGCTCGGCCAGGCTGGTGAGGCAGGCCGCGTAGGCGCGCGGAGCGTGTGTGCGGCGAACCACTCCATCGTCGCAGGCCATCTCGCGCTCGCGGCACAATCGCCGCTCCATCCAGGCCAGCGCGGGGTTCAAGGGGAAGAGAACCAAGGCAAGTTTCTGCAGAAGATTGGTCCAATCGTCGCGCCGGTGCAGATGTTCGGCCTCGTGCAGGATCACCTGTTCCAGTTCGCCCGGCGTGAGCCGCGAGTAGAGCCACACCGGAATAAGAATGCGCGGTGCAAAGAAGCCGATCACGCTAGGACGGTCAAGCTCGCAAGTCGTGCAAAGTGTGATCGGGCGGCCCGAAGAAGATGCGGCGCCGAGAAGCGTGCGGGCACTCTCTTCCGGTTCCACCGGTGTGGCCGTTTTCCATAATTTGCGTAGGCGCAATGAGTGGAAGGCAAGTTCGGTGGCGCGAATAATGGCTGCCGCAAGCCACAGCAATGTGAGCATAAATCCCCAGCGGTTATCCAATTCGAGCCATGGTCCCGCCGTTGGTCCGCTGAGCGGAGACGCCACTTTAGCGCCTGCGGCGATGCGCGCCAGGAAGGTCAGAAACGGCAGGGCAACCACGACCGCGAAGCCTGCTGTCCACAAGGCAAAGCGATGCGCCGCCGAGATGCGGGGTGAAATCCACAGGTAGAGAACCAAGGCAACTGCAATCGATGCGCCCTGCCACAGAGCCGCGACGGCTATGGGCGCGGCGATTTGCGCAAATACGCTCAACACAGCAAACACATGCCTGTCGGCGGCCGTCAGTGCCGCTCGCATCGCATCCGCGATAAGGATCGACTGCATTCTCTACCCCTTGTCCCCCTTTTCGGGCGCTGCACTGCGGATCGCATCTTTCAGCCGTTCCAACTCCTCGGTCGAAACCCCTTCGTCATCCAAAAGGGATAACACGAGCTGCTCGCGCGAGTTGCCAAAGAAGCGGCTGAGCACGTTGCATACCTCGGTCCGGCTCGCTTCTTGCTCGGCAATGCACGGTTTATAGACGAACGCGCGGCCCTCCTGCCGGTGCTCGACGTAGCCCTTCTGCTCCAGGATTCGGATGGTCGTCAGCACCGAGTTGTAGGCCAGCGGCTCGTCTTCAGGCAAGGCGGCGACCAAGTCGGTTACGGTCGACTCGCCGTGGAGCCAGAGAATCTTCATCAGCCGCAGTTCAGCCTCGGTCAACGTGTTGGATCTTTTGGGCGGCATTACTAACTCATTGATTCTGCGGGAGAAACCCCTGTGCGGTGATTGCTCACACATTTCTATTGACGAACAACTAAAGGATTAGTTACCAATGTCGCGAATTATTTTTGAGGCCCTTGACCGCCCGGATTGGCATTTTCAAGAAAGAAACGCTCGAATCCTCTGCCCTGTGCTACGATCCGGGCAAGCGTTCACCGCAATGAATTCTAGCAGTTTATAACTCATCGTTCAGAGACAGGCCCGCAGCGTGGCTTGGCGCGGCGATGGGTGAATGTACTCATCGCAGGGGATGGTATGAACAACCAGCTACGGCCAATGGCCCTCGGCGAGATCCTGGACCGAACTGCCGAACTCTACCGCAATCATTTCTTGTTGTTTGCAGGCATCTCGGCGATCTTTTCCGGGGCCATGCTCTTTATCCAGATGCTGGAACTGGGATTGATGGTTTCAATGGGCTATCCGCACATTCCTCCGCATTTGGAGTGGCTCTACGCGGTGTCGCTTGGCGTGGAGGTCCTGGCAATTGGGCTCGTGGCCGGACTTGCGATCGCGGCATTCAATCGTGCGGTGGCATGGATCCATCTGGGAGAGCCGGCGACCATCCGCGCTGCCGCGGGAAGCGTTTTGCTGCGTCTGCGCCGCTACCTGTGGCTCATGACCGTGACGATGTTTCGCGCGTGGACGCCTCTGTTTGTCCTCTATGTGGCGCTGTTCGCACTGCTCTTTGCGGTGATGCCCCACGGATTCTTATTCATCCCCCAGGTTGCGCAGCAGCCTCCGAACATGAATCCCGCGCAGGCGATCGAAGTGCTGGCCGTCATGGCCGTCCTGATGCTGTTGTTTGCGCCAGCCGTAGTCTATGGCGCCATCATGTGGCTGCGGTATTCGCTGGCCATGCCTGCGTGCGTGGTGGAGGATTTGTCGACGGGAATGGCGATCCGGCGCAGCATCGATCTGAGCCAGGGCTCGCGCGGGCGCATCTTCGTACTCTGGCTGCTGGTTTACGCGATCCGAATGTTGCTGGGCCTCCTGTTCGGGTTTCCGTTTTTGGTATTTGGTCTCAAGCATCCGGGCCACGCGCTACCGCTCGGCTGGCTGGCGGTCTCAGAGCTGGCCGGATTCGTCACCAACACGTTGATTGGTCCCATTTACTCCACCGGCCTCACGCTCTTCTATTACGATCAGCGCATTCGCAAGGAGGGCTTCGATATCGAGTGGATGATGCAGGCCGCGGGTTTGACGCCGCAACCTGGGTTGCCGGCTCCGGAACAGGTCTGAGCGAGCGAGTATACCCATGAGCGAGACACTACGGCCTTCCACCCTCGGCGAAATCCTGGACCGGACGGCGCAACTGTATCGCCGCAACTTCTGGCTCTTTGCCGGTGTGGCGGCCTTGCCCATCGGCGTGATCATCGCCATCTCGGCGATTACTGCCGCTTTGTTCGCAGCCACTGCGGTCGCGTTCAGGACCGCGAACATGCCGGGCGCGGCCGGTATCGCTCTGTTTGTTTTGTTTGCCGTAGTGGCAGTGCCGATCTACATTACAGCGGCCATTTACTCCTATGCGGGTTTGACCGAAGCCGCGGCGGGCGCGTATCGCGGCGAGAAAATCGCCATTCGCGGCGCCTTTAAAAGCGTGCGCCCGCGGTTCTGGCGCTATCTGTGGTTCATGATCCTACAGGGCATCCTCGTAGCTCTGATCCCGGGCGCGATCGCGGGCGCTGTGATTGCTCCACTGATCTACATGGCCTTTAAGAGCTTATCCGTAAATAGA
>PMYE01000109.1 GCA_003171315.1 Acidobacteriaceae bacterium | reverse complement strand
CGCTTTCTGTTAATTTTTTACGGGATTTGTTACCGATTTTGAGGGATTCGTTACCGAATCAAAGCTCCGGCACGTACTGATCGACGCATTCGTTCACGGGCATCGCTTCCAGCCTCTCGCGGTTGGGCGAGGCGTCGAGAATGCGTTGCTGCTGCTCCGCATAGAAGCGGCGGCCGAGGTTACGCTTGAGCTCTTCCATCAAAAGCACGGCCCAGGCGCCTGCCCTCGATGCGCGGGGTTCCACAGGCGCAAAACCGACGACCTGGAGGTGCAGGAAACCGATGCGTGCGGCGAAGCGAAAAATCGTCGAATTGCGAGCTCGCGGAAAACTCCACCTGCAGGTGGATGGATGGGGGGAAAAGATGATCTGCAGGTGGATGGAAATGGCGGAAATCGTCGAAATGACTGTTGCGGAACGGTGTTTTTTCGGTTTGTGGATGGAGTTTTGAGGAGTGGTTTGAAAGGTCAGGGTGTAGGGGGGTTCTTGCGGCGATCCCGCCCTAGCGGAGCTAGGACGGGGCACCCCAATGTTTGGTTGGGTGGGCCACACGCCACGGATTTCGTCGCGCAGCCTCCCTCTATGCCGCCTATCGAGTTGGCCGCGAAGGTTGTACGGTCCGCTGCGATAATGCAGCAAGCATCTGAGTGCTGGTTACGGTCGGCGCCCAATACCGTTCGATGTATTCGATAACCAGCTCAGTGCCGGCCGCATGAGAGACATAGGGTCTGGATGCGGGATTATACATAGCATCCGTCAGGTCGCGCACCAGTACACAACGCACACCCCACCTGGACAACTGACGGATCCCAAAGGTCCGGTCCAGGATGCACATGTTGGCATGCACACCCATAAAGAAAACAGTGTCGATATGGTGTTGCCGGAGCACGTTGTAGATCTCCGCACCGCTGTCGGAGATTACATCGCCCGGGCCAATGGTGAGAAGTGGAGTCTCCCGGCTCCAGGCGCGGTGTTCTTTGTCTCCAGGAGTATCACAGCCACCGTCGCTGTCGTCGATGGGCAACGGAGGGTTCTGCAACGCCAGCTCCTCTGGAGGTTTGAAATGCGGGGCGTCTTCAGCCAGCCGCCTGCCGGGCGTGTTCGCGTAAAAACTCATGGTATCGGAGGGCGCATGGATGATGAGGATCCCGGATGCGCGCGCCTTCCGCAGCAGCGGCTCCATCTTGCGCGCAATCTCACCGACTCGGACGGTCGCCCCACTGCACCAGTGCTTATCCCACATGTCGGTAATGATGATTGCCGTGTTCGCGGTTGAGAAGCTCTGCTCCATGTTGGCTTCTGCCCAATCGCCGCCAACATGAAAGGGCTGGATCCGGGTCCGGAGTTCAAGGTTCATGGATGCATCTTTTTCCGGCGGTGGAGAGGCCATCAAGAATTCCGATGCGAAAAGGACCAAAGAGAAGCCAACTACGAACCTCGTTCTCATAGCGCTCTCCGGCAAATTTTCCCTGATATTTTCAGCATGCTAAGTACGCGGGACAAGTATATCAACTTCCCAACTTGACCGGAGCCCGAGGTTCGCAGGGGCAAACTCCCATCCATCCTTACCGCCGGGTATGGTGACACGTTTTGCCGCGCATCCTTACCCTGCGCAAATTCGCTGGACACGGGCCCCGCTAACTGATATATCATCTAGTCGGCAGCCGTTGGTGAGAGGCCGCACAATTCAAGGCGCGCTTGTATGCATTGCCGGTATGGGCGCGGCCCGATCGAGGATGGCAAACACGATGGAACTGGCGGGTAAAGTATGTCTGATCACCGGGGGGGCGAGCGGTATTGGCGCAATGACGGCCCTTGCCTTTTTCCGGCGCGGCGCGCAAATTGCAATCACAGGGCCAGGCCCACGAATCGATTCACCCGAAACGCGGAAGGTCGCCCCGCCGGAGGATGTCCCCGGTGCTCTTTATATTCAGTCCGATGCAAGCGTCGCCGAGGATTGTAAACGCGCCGTAGCTGAAACCGTTGCCCGTTTTGGGCGCCTCGATGTTCTGGTTCACTGCGCGGGCGGAGCCGTCCCCGGCGGATTCTTCGAGGTCAGCGAAGAAACCTGGCTTAAGGCCTTCGATGTTCATGTACATGCCGTGCTGCGGCTGGCTCGCGCTGCGGTGCCGCATATGATCGAGCATGGAGATGGCGCCATCGTACTCATCAGTTCCGCCGCCGGCCACCGTGGCTGCCTGGGCGCGCTGGCGTACGGAGTGGTTAAGGGAGCCATACCGCAGTTTACCCGCACCCTGGCGCGGGAACTGGCGGAGCACAATATTCGCGTGAATTGCGTCTCTCCCGGGATCATTCGCACTTCCTTCCAGGACATGCTCACGCCTGCGCAGGTGGAGAACAATATCAAGAACCGGATTCCTCTCCATCGCGAAGGCAAACCGGAGAATGTAGCCCGCGCAATCCTGGATTTTGTGGAGAACGACTACATCACCGGAGAAGACCTGGCCATCGATGGCGGCCTGGCCATGCGCATCGTCTAGAACCTGCAATTCATTTTGTTCCTTTGTAGGGCGGCAACGACACCCGTGCCTTGCAGCCCCGGCCCGTTGAACTGTGGCTCCGCGAATTGCCCTTATCGCCGAAATCCAAGGCGCACGTGCACTCGCTCATGCACGGGCTTGTGGAGTTTGCGATGTGGGCCGGTCTGCTGGACATCGGCCGGAATCCAATCTCGCCAATCCAAAACAAGGGAGCCACGCGGCGGACGCGCAAGGCTCGTAGCCTCGCAGTTGAGCAGTTTCACGCGCTGCTGAGAGAGCTACATGAGCCGTTCGCTACTCTCGCACTGGTTTCTGTGTGCCTGGGTCTCCGCATCAGTGAGGCGCTCGCACTGCGTTGGGCTGACGTTGATTGGCTCGGGGCGCGCCTCAGCATCCGGCGCGGAATCGTTGAGCAGGTCGTTAACGATGGCAACACGGAAGCCTCCGTTCGGACCTTCAATAGAACCACATGCAACATTTACGGGGACGTTGTAACGGACGAGATGACTACCGCCGGAACCAAGGTTGCTCAACTTGCTTTTCAAGGGGTCAGCGCGCAGTGCAGAGCGCGGCAAATCTAAGTTATTGATTTTTGGCTCCTCAGGTAGGACTCGAACCTACAANNTTGTGGGGTCAATGTGGGGTTGAGGAATGCGGAAATCGCCCTCCAATCTGCACCGAAAGAACACCGATACCCCCCTCAGGACACTCCGAATACGCACCTCCAGGAGTTGTCCCACCGCAAGCGGTTTGTGCGCGTCCGGCTCCTCCACCATCCCGGCGAGGCACTACGTGATCGCGTCGTTGTGCACCGTGCCTAGATCCAGATATGATTCGGGTGTTATGCTCGCCAAATCCATATTGCTTACACTGTTCTTGCTCCCCGCCCTCTCCATTCTGTCTCTATGCCAGTCGCCGCCAGGCAACCAGGACCAAATTAATCTTCATTCGCGCATGGCGCAGCAGTACCTTCAGGAACGGCGCCCGGACCTGGCCATTCCAGAGTTGCAGAAGCTGGTGGCGCTCAATCCCGGCGATGTGGATGCGCGGTCCAATCTGGGCGTGCTGCTTTTCTTCCGCGGCGATTACAAGGGCGCCATTCCGCAACTTCGGGCAGCTCTCACCCTGCAGCCGGGCTTATCGAAAACTCAGGCATTATTGGGCCTCGCCGAGGAGCAAACGTTCGACCTTGTCGATGCACGGAAGGACCTGGAAGCATCCTTCCCAGCAATCCAGGATAGGAAGTTCAAGATCGAGGTGGGATTGGACCTAGTGGGTCTTTATACAGGAACCAGCGACCTTGATCAGGCAGCTGGGGTGATCGCACAGCTGACTAAGGCATACCCTGACGGTGCGGAGGTGCTTTATGCCGCTTACCGCGTGTATGGGGACCTTTCCGGTGCGTCGATGCTACGGTTATCGGCGGTAGCTCCCGACTCGGCGCAAATGCACCAGCTACTGGCCCACGAGGAGATTCGGGAAGGAAACACGAACGCCGCAATTGCGCAGTTTCGCAAGGCGATTGCAATCGATTCCCGGCTACCCGGCGTACATTTCGAATTAGCCGAGTTATTGAACACGTCGCAGGACCCGGTCGTGAAGAAGGAGGCGGAAAAAGAATACCGCTCTGCATTGGCCATAGATCCCGAGGACGAGGTCGCGCTCTCAAGGTTGGCAGATATCGCCGTACAGAGGGGAGACGTGCAGGAAGCTTATCAAGAGTACACCCAGGCTGTGGCAATACGGCCAGCTGATTCCGATGCCAAGCTAGGTCTTGCCAAAGTACTTATCGTAATGAATCAGCCCGATAAGGCCCAGACGCTTCTGGAGGAGACGGTTCAGCTTGATCCCACAAATGCGACTGCTCGCTATCGCCTGGCCACGTTTTACCGGGAAAAAGGCCGCATGGACGATGCGAAGCGGCAGTTAGAGCTTTATAAGAATCTGAGGGCAGAGAAAGATAAACTACGAGCCGTTTACAAGGATTTGCTGATACGGCCGGCTGAAATAAAGGCAGAGTCACCTGATGAAAAGTAGCATAGGACCGGAAAACGCAACTAGTGCAAAAATGACACTGCGGCCCGGGTTGCGCATATTCCTGGCCGTGCTGGTCATCCTGTTTGGAAACGCAGCACTCATGGGCCAGATGGGAACTCCTACACCTCTTCCCGCCGCAGAGCGGGAAAAAGCGGAAGCGGAACGGAAGGCAACCGGGCCACTTCCGGATTACCCGCAGTTAGTGGACATCACCGCAATCACCGGAATCAATTTCAATCACCGATCCGACCCTGAGGCGAAATTCATCGCCGAATCAATGAGCGGGGGCGTTGCGCTTATCGACTATGATCGCGATGGCTGGCCGGATATCTATTTCACCGGCGCGCAGAGCGTAGACATGGCGCTTCACGGCGTCAAGGCTCGAGGCGCTTTGTATCATAACAACCACGACGGCACTTTTACCGATGTTACAGACAAGGCAGGCGTGGGTTATCCGTGCTGGGCGATGGGTGCAGTAGTCGGTGATTTTAATAACGATGGATGGCCCGACCTGCTGATTACCTGCCTGAACGGAGTAGTACTCTATCGGAACAACGGCGACGGGACTTTTACCGATGTGACCAAGGCCAGCGGCCTCGGCAGCGATTCAGGGTGGGCGACGGGAGCGGCATTTGGAGATTACGACGGGGATGGCTGGGCCGATCTCTTTGTATCTCATTACGTCGATTTTCATCTCGACAACCTACCCGGATTCGGTTCTACGACCAAGCCATGCAAGTACCTCGGATTTGATGTGCAGTGCGGTCCGCGCGGCCTCAAGGGTCTTCCCGATAATCTCTACCATAACAATGGAAACGGGACATTTACCGATGTATCGAAGCAAGCCGGCGTGGACGATCCGGAGCAGCGGTATGGGCTAACTTCCGTCTGGTCGGATTTTGACAACGACGGGAAACTCGACTTATTTGTGGCCAACGACGGCGAGGCGAATTATCTCTATCAGGGCGACGGTACAGGGAAATTCACCGATGTGGCGCTTCTTGCCGGCGTTGCGGCAAACGAAGACGGAGTGGAGCAGGCGAATATGGGCGTGGCGCTGGGTGACTATCTGCATGAGGGCCGGATGTCATTGCTGATCGCGCATTTCGACAGTGAGTACGCCGCTCTGTATCGGAACGACGGAGGAATGAACTTCACCGACACCTCGATCGCTTCGGGTATCGCGAGAGGAACGCAGGGCTATGTGAGCTGGGGAGACGCGTTCGTCGATTTCTCCAACAGCGGTTGGCAGGATCTCTTCCTGGTGACCGGGCATGTTTATCCCCAGGTGGACAAAGCTGACACCACGGCTCGATTTCTGGAACCGAAGCTCCTCTTTCGGAATCGGCGCGTCGGGACCTTCGAGAACATCAGCAGGCGAGTCGGACCGGCCTTGCAGATTCCGCAAGTAAGCCGGGGGCTTGCCATCGGCGATTTGTTCAACGATGGAAAGATGGAAGCGGTAGTTGAAAATCTGGTGGGACAGCCGATGATTCTGCGCCCTGTGGGAGGTCCGAAAAACCATTGGATCAGCTTTCAACTGGAAGGCGTGAAATGTAACCGGCTGGCACTGAATGCGCGCATTCGAGCCACGGCGGGAGATTTGGTGCAGCTTGGCGAAGTGCTGAGCAGTGGAAGCTATCTTTCGCAGAACGACCTGCGCATCCACTTCGGGCTAGGCAATCACGAGCGCGTCGACCAGGCTGAAGTACTGTGGCCGGACGGAACGAAGGAAACACTCACCAATCTGGCAGCCGACAGGTTCTATTTCGTGCGTGAAGGAATGGGTATTGTCTCGAGCAAGCCGCCCGAGCACCTGGCGAACCTTCCATAAGACCGGCAAGCCATCCAGCGCGTCTGGGAAGTGCGCCGGCTCTGGGCAACGGCCGGAAGCGAGCCAGGTCCGGCGAGCAGCAGCGACATAAGGACCAGCCGAGATGCGTAGCCGAGAGAGTTGGCCATATGTGTCTCCTGTATCTCCAAATCAAAAAACCGTGCGTCCCCCTTGCTACGCTTTCTGCCCAAGTGGAAGAGCTCTCGACCGTGCACACGTCAACGCGCGCTTTGCTGGAGGTACTGGTCTATTCGGCGACCTTAAACTCTGTCTCCGCCGTCGCCAGCGAACTCCCTCCAACCCATATGTCATATGTCGTCGGCTCCACGGTCTGTTTGAGTTCCACGTTGTAGAAGTTCAGCTCATTGAATCCCAGCGGGAACTCCACGTGCTTGGTCTGGCCGGGCACAAGTGCAACGCGCGCGAAGCCCTCCAGCTCCCTCACCGGCTGTTCTACGCTCGCCACCGTGTCGCGAATATAGATCTGCACCACCTCGGTTCCCGCCACCCTGCCGGTGTTGGTTACGTCTACGCCCACCATGGTCACCGGCTTGTGATCGTCCAGAATCTCGTTTACAGGAACGACGGGCCGGCTCACCGTCGGCTTCGAGAAGCTGAAGGTCGTGTAGCTCAATCCCCACCCAAACGGAAACAGCGCCGAATTCTGCTCATCCACATACCGCGACACCATCTTCTCTCCCCCATTTCGCGGCATGTGGCTCAGGTCGCCCTGCGCCGGCAGGCCAGTTGGAAGTTGAGCATAATAAAGCGGCTCCTGACCCACTGCGCGGGGAAAGCTCGCCGGCAGCTTGCCCGACGGATTGACGCGGCCGAACAGCACATCGGCCACGGAGGGCCCTGCTTCAATGCCGGGACTCCATGCCTCAAGTATCGCAGGCACATGGGCCTCAGCCCACTTGAGCACAAACGGACGACCGGCCAGCACCACCAGAACCACCGGCTTGCCGGTTGCCACCACCGCCTCAAGCAGCTTTTCCTGCGACCCGGTAAACCCGAGGTGAACGCGGCTTGAGGCTTCACCCTCCATCTCGCGCGCAGGCTCTCCCAGCGCCAGAATGGCAAGATCGGCTTTTTTCGCTGTCTCCGCCGCTTCGGCTATCATCTTTGCATCGTCAGGAACCGGCAGACTTTTCTCGGCCGCGGCCGGCACTCCAAAACTGACCTGATCGAGCACCTTCTCGTCTTCGCCGGAAAGCAACCCGCAGCCCTTTGCGTAGAGCAGCCGGTTGCCCAGCCGCGCCGCAAGCGCCGTTTTCAGCGTTATCACATCCCTAGGATCGCCCTGGTACGACCAAGCGCCGAGCAACTCGGCTTGGTTGTCGGCCATGGGGCCGATCAGGGCTACTTTCCTCGCCTTGGCAGTGAGCGGCAGCAGCGCTCCAATGCCCTCGACAGGATCGTTCTTGAGCAGAACCATGGTCTCATCGGCCACCTTGCGCGCCAGCGCGCGGCGCGCCGGCGTGGCCTCGTACTTCGGTCCCGGCTGGGTATAAGGGTGGTCAAACAATCCCAGCGCAAACTTCACGCGAAGCACGCGCCTCACGGCTTCATCCACAACCGATTCCGGAATCTTCCCCGATCTCACCTGCGCGGCGAGGGTGGGGCCATAGAGGTTGCCTTCCGTGTCCATGTCTACACCGGCTTCCAAGGCCTTGCGGGCCGCGGCCGCGCCGTTTGCGGCAATGCCGTGGTTCAGCAGTTCGGCCACCGCGGCCCAATCCGAGACCACGAAACCGCCGAATCTCCACTGCTTGCGCAGAATCTCAGTAAGCGTCAATGGGTCGGCCGTGCCGGGAATGCCGTTGATCGAATTAACGGAGCTCATCACCGTCGCCACGCCGGCATTCACCGCGGCCAGATAGGGTTTCAGATACACCTGCCGGAGCGTGATTTGGCTCATATCCGCGGCATTATACTCGCGGCCCGCGATGACCGCGCCGTAAGCGGCAAAATGCTTCACGCAGGCCGCCACCGAGTCGGGTTCTGAAAGATCGTCTTGCTGATAGCCCTTTACCCATGCCCGCGCCATTACAGAACCCAGATAGGGGTCCTCGCCGTTCGACTCGACGATGCGTCCCCAGCGCGGATCGCGGGCGATATCCACCATGGGCGAGAACACCCAGTCAATGCCGTCGGCGCGAGCTTCCACTGCTCCCGTGCGCGCTACAATTTCGGCTGCCCTAGGATCCCAGCTTGCCGCCACGGCAAGCGGTATCGGGAAGACGGTGTGGTCTCCGTGGGCGACGTCCAGCCCAAAGAGCAGGGGGATGTGAAGGCGCGACTTTTCCATGGCAATGTACTGGTAGTGATTTGTCTCCTCCGCGCCCACTACATTCACCATTCCTCCCATCTGGCCCTTGGCGATCAGGTCGTCATAGGTGGGATTTGAGGCATCCAGGCCGACCGCAAAGCCGCCCGAATATTGCACCAGTTGCCCGATCTTTTCGTCGAGCGTCATCTTTTTCAGGAGCGCCTCAACGCGGGCATTCACTTCCTTTGAAGCGAGCTGGGCGTTGGGCGGCTGGGCAACGGCCGGAAGCGAGCCGGGTGCGGTGAGCAGCAGCGACATAAGGACCAGTCGAGATGTGCAACCAATAGAGTTGTTCATAATTGTCTTTCCTGGATTTGGAATGCGTGTTGCGTCTTTGCAGAAGTCCATTTTTCTCTCAAAAATATGACATATCTGCCCGTTGCCGGAGTATACCGCTAGCAAGTAGATTGCGCTGAGATACAATTGGTCTGCATCGGCTATATGGGCTCGAATATTCTCACCGATCAGGAATGCTGAATGCGCGAGCGGTATAATTCGACAAATTCCGCCTAATCCTCAAAGATTCTGCTAGAGCCTGTTATTAACTTCATGCGAGCATCCCGAAGTGTTGAGCGATCATAAGGCCAGCGAAGGCGAGGAAGTGGAAGGCCCCGAGTGTGGTGGCGAGTCTTTCGTAGTCGCGAGCCAGGCGGCGAAAGCGAGCCGCCCACGCAAAGCTTCTCTCCGCCGCCCAGCGGCGCGACAACAGCACGAATCCACGTTTAGAGCGGTTCCACAATACTTGTAGCCGTTTCCGGCGGTGGCACGAGTATTGTGGAACTGCGCTAAATACGGCGCTACAAAGGCCATTCCTCGTCCGTCACATCGCTTGGATAGCGGATCTGCCCTTTGTTTCCCATACTTCCATCGTCGGAGACAATGGGAAAATTGGGTACCCCTTTGACTACAAATGGATAAAGCCAATAACAGGCTCTTGGGCAGAAGCGCCCATAAAGACTCCCCTGGTCATTGATTTGAGCGGAGTCATACGACACCCACCTGACAAGCTGAAATAACGATCGCGGATATTGCTTGTGAGTGCAAGACATCCTTGCTCGCGCTCAAAGCCGAATTACCAGAAGTAACTGGCTTCCAACTTCGGAGCGCCCGGCTCGCCATCGATGACCTCCGTGCTTATAACGAATTCCATGTTCTTCTTATCGCCGGCCGCCTGCGCAGCGCGCATCAGCTGGGTCAAATCGGCGCTATCGGTGATGTACTCCCCGGCCGCGCGTGTGCCGCCGGGGCCGATTCCAGCCAATATCACCGCCAGCTTGCCAGTGTTGGGGTCGGTAAACCGCGCCACGATCGCATAGTCCCGATAGTTGTCGAGAGCCATTTGCGCGCCACGGTCGATCATCCAGCGTGTCTTGTCCGGCGCCGTACTGTCCACAATCCACTCGTTCATCATGTCGGCGCTGTTTGCAAAGTGGTAATGCAGCGGATTGGTCAGGCGCAGTGTCCACACGTTGTCGTAGGCGCCCACAAAGACCGCAGGACTGCGCTGAAGGTCGTCAAGGGCCGTGGCTCCCTCGCCCTTCAGCGCGTACTGCTTCCCGTTGGATTGCAGAATGCCGGCCACTTTGATGACAGCGCTCAGGTCGCCGATCCCCGGCGGCACCCTTGCGTTCTTTGGCACATCCTGATAATAGGGGAGATTGCCCGAGTTCAGCACATTGACCGCGAAGTTGTTGGGCTGTTCGGGAACGCATAGCAATACCGGCCCGTTGGAGCTTAATACCGGCTGCCAGAAGAAATCGACCGCCGCGCGGTTGGTCCGCTGCCAAAACACGACTGTGCCCCACACCAACAGCCCGGCAGCGGCCACCCCAACTGCCGCCAGCAGCCACCAGCGGCGAGCTTGCGTAGCCGGCGCTGGCACATGCTCCGGCGTGCCCGCTGCAACCGCAGCGATCTCCGGAAGCCCATGAATGCTTCTGCCCTTCGGGCTGTGAAACTGAGGAATATACGATCCCGACGGCAGAGTGATGCGCAGCTCCTCGTCGTGCGCGGAATCCTGATAGTACTGCGCCACCCGTTTGCGGATCTCCGCAGCCGTCACCCGCACAATAGGGTCAAGGGCGGTGTCGTAGCTGGCATCCTTCCCGAATATCTCAATGCCCAGGGTCCGTTCCTTTATGTCGTCTACTTCCCCGGCCAGAGTGTGTTCTACAACGAAGCGCAGGAAGTTGGGAAACCTCTTGCTGTGGCTCAAATACGGACTTGCCAGAAGGCGCTCCAGTTGTTCGCCGATTGCTTTCTGGGCTGTTTCGCTTAGACATTCCTTGCTGTGTGCCTGTGATGCAACGCTCATACCGCTCTCCGGCTCGACGAAGCCATTGTACCCCCACCCTCAGCAAATTTTCTGCTTTCTTGCGCCGCAGAACGCAAATAATTGAAACGAAAGGGAGTTATAACGCTGACAGGATAAGAATTTACTCCTCCTTTCGGTAAAGACCCTCACCATTCTGCCGTAAGGAGCTTATCAACCCTTCGATTGACCTGCCTAGAATGATCTGCAATTTGAAAACCCGATCATGCGAGACTCTCCGAGCCATGCGCTGAAGTCGTGGACCGGTCCCGCTACGCTAACACGCACCCTGGTAAAAATTGCGGGGCAGGCTATGCGCAAGGCGTGTGCCTTAGCGAGTTACTTCAATAGCGAAGGGATACCAAAAAGGGAATCCAACTCTGTTAGGAGGAAGGAATGAAGGGAATGAAGTTTCTGTCGTATTGGAGCGGAATCGTGGTTCTGCTCATTATGGGGGCGTGCTGTACTCGAGGAGCGTATGCCCAGAATACAAACTCCGGCGACATACGGGGTACCGTTACTGACAATACGGGAGCGTTGATCCCAAGTGTGACGGTCACGGTGCTGAATATCGACACCGGCGTATCGAAAGACTACGCCACCAACCAGGATGGCCTGTTCGACACGTCATCGATTGTGCCTGGACACTACACGGTCACCTTCACCAAGCAAGGTTTTGAAACGTTGGTGCGTGGTCCGGTCACGCTCAATGTTGGCTACATTACCGTCGACGCAAGCCTGAAGGTCGGTTCGACCACGACGCAAGTGACAGTCTCAACCGACGTGCCCCTGCTGCAGACCGAATCGGGCAGTCAGACCGTGACCTTGGAATCGAGACAAATGGCGGGATTGCCCCTGGTCAACCAGGACTTCGCAAAGTTCATGATCCTGCTCCCTGGCACTACGGGCTCGGCCTCGAACGCCCCGACGACGACGAATCCGGGGATGGTGGCTGCCGCGGACGGGAACCTTCCCTACACCAACATCCTCAACGATGGCGTTTCGATGGTCGCCGGCCATAGCGACAATGTGAGCACTGTTGGAGAGATGGATGCGATAGGCGAGATGCAGATCTCCGAGTCCTCGTTCTCGGCGGAATACGGTGTTGGCGGCTTGGTCATCAACAAGATCACCAAGAGCGGGACCAGCAAGTTCCACGGAGACGCTTACGAGTACGCTCAGAATAACTTCTTCAATTCCCGTAGGCACAACTACAGCACCGGTCCGAAGCCGGCAGTTCCGATTCTTCGCTACGACGACTTTGGCGGCGCTATCGGCGGCCCGATCCTGAAGAAGAAGATGTTCTTCTTCTTCAACTACGACCAGATTTTGCAACACGGTGGGGCCAACACAAGCCTTCAAACCATTCCGACCGCGGACATCATGGGCGGCGACTTTTCATCGATTACGAGAACGCTTTACGACCCAACGACTCAAACCATTGCCTACGATTCGCTGGGCAACCCCTATCCGGTGAGAGAGTCGTTTACATCTGAATACGGCGAAACCGGCGCGAACGTGAACACGATACCCTCCGGCATGATCGATACGGTGGCTAACGCCGTCCAGGCCTACTATCCGACTGCTACGAGCCACCCATCCTTCGGAACAATCGAGCCTGGAACTGTAAACCCGACCACCGGCGTGCTTCAGAACAACTGGTACACAAGCCTGGCGAATACCAACCCTTTTAGATCGTACACTGGCCGTCTGGATTATGACGTCACGCCGAACAACAGGATCACGTATTCCATGTGGATGCAGGCAAATCCTACTCCCAACCTCAGCAACCTCACGGCCTGCCCGCTGGGTTGCCAGTTCGGATTTGCGAATGAAGATACCTATCAGGTTACGGATGTGTGGAATATTAGCCCGTCCGTGATCAATGAAGCCAGAATGGGTTACACCTGGGCCATCTCCGACTACCCCGATTCCGCCTTGAATAAAAGCTATGCCTCGATGGTCGGCTGGCAGTTTGGCAAGGCCGACCAATTTCCCAGCATCAGCGGTTTCTCGGACTATTCGGGGATCGGCCCTGCAAGCAACTCGGACTACAAACAGGGTAACTTCGATCCGTCGGATGTCGTGACGATGATCCGCGGCAAGAACGTCCTTCATTTTGGCGGAGAGCTTTTGTTCTTCCGTGAGGACGACACAAATTGGGGTAACATCAACGCCGGAAGCATGAGTTTCGACGGTAGGTACACGACGCAATGGACCGTTTCGAGCGCCAATTGCCCGGCAGGCACGCCGAGTGGGGATACATGCGCAGCTCCCAGCAGCGGGACCACCGGCTTCGGTTATGCCGACTTCCTGCTCGGTCTCGCGAACAACTGGAACGCCGCCATCTCGCCGGAGTACGGAGCGCGCATGAAGGACCCGGAGATGTTCGTTCAGGACGATTACAAGATGCGCCCCAACCTCACCATCAATATCGGGCTCCGCTACGATATCAGCCATGGATGGAATGAAATTCACGGCAACGAGATGCTCTTTGACCCGACGGTTGCCAACCCCGCGGGTGGTTTGGGCGCTCTGTGGTTTGCCACGACGCACGCCAATGGCCGGAAATCCTTGCAGGCAAATGTATTTAGTACGTTTCTTCCGCGCCTGGGATTTTCCTGGCAGCCGTGGTCCAATACCACCGTTCGCGGCGGCTTCGGCGTCTACGACCATATCATGACCCTCGACGACTACAGCGTCGGTCTGGGCAACGCCTTTGCCGCCTCCGGCAACATCAGCGATACGACCAGCGGCATCACGCCTGTCGTGCAGCTTGATGGAACAGGCACGATCTATGGGACCGCCACTCCGCTTCCTTACGTGTCGCCTAACGAAAATCCGGCTGCCCTCAATGGCCAAAGCGTAGGCTATAGCCCATTCCACACACCGATCCAGAAGATTTACGAATATAACTTTGCCGTCCAGCGGCAACTGCTCCCAAATTTAGTGGCCCAAATTGCCTACGTGGGGAGCCACAGCTGGAACCTGCCCGTCTCGAGCGACCTCAATGCGGTGCCTGCGACCAAACTTTCGCCCAACGACACAATCTATCGTCCGTACCCGCTATTTGGGAACCTTAGCTCAAGCACCGCGAGCGTGGACGGCGTCTCCAACTACAACTCGCTCCAGGCCGAGATTACACAGCGCGTGACCGCGGGTCTGAGCTTCAGCTTCAACTATGTCTGGTCGCAGTTTCTGGACGATGAGGACAGCGCGGGATGGTGCTGCCAGGCGGGAGTTAGCGACTATCAGATACCCAACGACTCCGCGGCCAACTACGGCAACTCCAACTTTAATATCCACCATGCGTTCAAGGGCTACGCGGTTTATGAACTGCCCTTTGGCAAAGGCAAGCAGTTCCTGAACAACAATTCGGCGGCGGATGCAGTGATTGGCGGCTGGCAGCTTAGCGGCTCGTTGGCCATCCTTAGCGGCAGTCCGTTCTCTGTATATGCCGATGGCAATACTTATAACCAAGCCTCGGGCAGTACACAATTTCCGAACTGGAATCCCGGAGTCAGTTGGAAGCCGGCACACCGGAGCACCGACGAGTGGTTTAACCCGGCAGCCTTCACGAAGCCCGCGAACGGAACCTACGGGAACGTAAAAAGGAATAGCCTGTACGGACCTGGATGGTATCAGGTGAACCTTTCCGGCAGCAAGACCTTCTCCTTGCCTTGGGAAGGCGTCAAGTTCCAGATTCGGATTGACGCGTACAACGCATTCAACCACACGAGTTGGGCGGCTCCGGGGAGTGGGAGTGGTGGCGTTGGTCTGGAATCGCCGGTTGATGCTACCGCGGGCACAGTTTACAGCGGCCCCACCGTCGGCCAAATCACAAGCAGCACCGTTACCGGCCGTATCGTGCAACTCGGAGGGCGCCTGTCGTTCTAAAACTCAGGACTAACCCTCAGAAGGGGGAGATGGCAGATCATGTCGTCTCCCCCGCTCTTCCTGGCTCCCTGAGACAAGCTGTGTCGGTTGTTCGGATCTCGAAGCTTCTGCATGGATGGCATCATGCTAGGACGCAGGGCCGGTCGCGGATAGCGGCTCGCCGCCGGGGTCAAATAGGAAAGATGCAACCATGGATCGGCCTAAGTTTCTCCTCCTGATTGGGACGGGAATGTCCCACAAATGTTTGCCTAATTCGGAATTATCCACTCGACAACACCAACTTTAAGCCTGTCCTAAAAGCATGATGAACAAAAGACAAGCCGGTAAAAACCTTACGCTTATGTCGGTAATGGCGCGGTTTTCCACCGAAGAGGCGGCCATTCGGTACTTTGAAGCGATCCGCTGGCCGAAAGGCCTCTATTGCCCGCATTGCGGCAACGCAGACGCTAAGCGTCACTACTCCATAACGGCGAATCGAGCAAAGAAGATTCGCCCTGGCCTGCACCAATGCGCCGACTGCCGGCTGTCGTTCACAGTGCGCCTCGGAACGGTCATGGAGGATTCCCACGTTCCGCTGAACAAATGGCTGATCGGGTTCTACATGATGTGCGCCAGCAAAACTCAGGTATCGGCTGTCCAGTTGCAGCGGCAGCTTGAGATAGGTTCCTATAGTGCCGCGCGGTTCCTCCGTCACCGCATCCGCTTCGCGCTGATGGACCTGTTCCCTAAGAGTAAACTTGACGGCACAATTGCGGCGGATGAAACCTACCTTGACGAAAGGATTCACGGCAGGGGCCGCTCCTACAAGGGAAACAAGACTCCGCTTGTGTCTTTGGTCGAAAGGGATGGACGCGTTCGGTCGCACATAGTCGATGTGGTGACGGGCAAGGCCATCACGCGGCTCTTGAAGGAGAGCGCCTCGGATACAGCGTGCCTCAACACGGATGAATCCCCCCTTTACAATGCAACGGGTCGCCACTTTGCAACGCATGTTCTGGTAAACCACAGCGACGAAGAGCATGGTCGTTTCGACCATGAAACTGGCAGACTGGCGACCGCGAATACCGTGGAGTGATTTTTCGGGAACAGCAAGCGCAACATTGACGGGACTCATCACCACATCAGAGCAGCGCGTTTATCGAATACGCTTAGGTGGCTATCGGATTTTGTACGTGGTTCGAGACAATCTCGTAGTTATGCTCGGCATCGGCCGCAGGAAGGACGCTTATAAGTGAGTATGCAGAGTGCAAAGAACGAATTTCGGATGCCCGCCGATAAGTTCGGCAGGATCATGAAGCGGGCGCTCCAAGCACCCCGTCTGGCAAGACATTCGGAGGCGGCGAAGAGCACGAAGAAGAAGTGAAGCAAACCCGGCACGCCGCGCCCAAGGTAGATGCGCCGGGGCCGGTGCCATGCGTCCCTCACTCATTCAGTGTTGTCAAGTGCGTAATCCCCGACTAATTACTACCAGAGCATCGCCAGGGAAAAGTCGCGGCTGCGTGCCGAAAAGCGCAAAGATCAACAAGGCACTCCTATCGCCGGAGAGAAATCGGGGCGGTTTGAAAAACGGCTGAAAGAACAACTCGCAAACCTGCGGAGCAGGAAGAAAATCGCAAAGCAGGCCCGCGCCTGTCGTGGACCGGAAACCAAATGGGGAAATGTCAAATGCATAAGCCAAAGCCTTCTCAGCCGGACAATGGGCTGACGCGCCGCCAATTCATTCAGACTTCCACTACAGCGCTGGCCGGCGCGACGCTCCTCCCACCGCTGGTAGCGGCAGACTCGGAGTTGGGCAATGCCGCGCCCGCGCCGGCGGCGGCGCCGGCAGCGGGGCGACTGACAATCCGGCTGGATGGCACGTGGCAACTGGCTGAAGGGCAGACGGACCAGCGGCCGGCCCAGTTCGACCGCAAGGTCCCGGTGCCCGGCCTGGTCGATATGGCGCAACCGGGCTTTGCCCGGGACACTTTCAAAAACACCAAACGCCGGTTTGGGCCGGAGGATGCGGCCCTGGCGCAACGCTCCTACTGGTATCGGCGCGAGTTTGTCATCGAGAGCGAGACGCCGGCCGTCGCCACGCTGCTGGTGCGCAAGGCGGCCTATGGCTCGACGGTGTATCTGAACGGAACCAAAGTCGGTGAGAGCCTGGCTAGCTTCACGGCCAACTGGTATGACGTGCGGGACGCCCTGCGCGGCGGTGGCGCGACCAACGAACTCCTCATCCGTGTGGGCGCCTCACGCGCTTCCCTGCCGCCGTCGGTTCCCACGGGCTGGGATTACGAGAAGGAGTACTACATCCCTGGATTGTTCGACAGCGTCGAGTTAACGCTGTCCGGCACGCCGAACCTTGCGCGGGTGCAGGTGGTGCCCGAGATTGGAACCAAAGAAGCGCGGGTGGTAGTACGGGTGGCCAATGCGGGAACCCCCACGAGCGCACGGCTGAAGTTCGTTGTGCGGGAGGCCAAGTCCGGCAAAGTCGCGGGACGCGCCGAGAGCGAGTTGCTGTCGCTGGCGGCTGGCGCTGACCAAACAGTTGACGTTCGCATTCCCGTCGCCCATTGCCAGCTCTGGTGGCCGGAAAGACCGTTTCTCTACACGCTGGAGGTGAGTAGTGGAGCGGACAGTTTTGAAACCCGATTTGGCATGAGGGAATTCCGGTTTGAGCCACGTCACGGCGACACCCCAGGCCGGGCTTATTTGAACGGCAAGCCCTACTTCCTGCGCGGCAGCAACGTCACTTTATACCGGTTCTTTGAAGACACGGAGCGGGGCGATCTGCCCTGGCGGGAGGATTGGGTGCGGCTGCTGCACCAGCGCTTCAAGGAGATGCAATGGAATTCACTGCGTTACTCCATCTGCCAGGCGCCGGAAATGTGGTATCGCATCGCGGACGAGGAGGGAATTCTGATTGATGATGAGTTTCCCATCTGGGAAGGGGGCCAGCGCATAAACTGGCCTCCAGAGCTGAAGCGGGATGAGTTGGCCCGAGAATACACCGCCCGGATGGAGGAGCGGTGGAACCATCCGTCGATCGTGATCTGGGACGCGCAAAACGAGAGTTTGACCACCGAAACCGGCGCTGCCATCGAGCAGGTGCGTGGCTTGGATTTGTCCAATCGGCCCTGGGACAACGGTTGGAGTCCCTTGGGGCCTCCGACCGACATGTGCGAGGCCCACCCCTACCACTTTCTCGATCCTCAGATGACCCTCGCCAAGGCCATATCCGACCCAGTGGGGATGCCCTGGACTGACGGGGATTGCAAAAACCCGGGCAATCGGAATGCTTATATCATCAACGAATACTGCGGGCTTTGGCTGACCCGCGATGGGAGGCCCGCCAGCAGGAGCAAGGATCTCCTCGCCAATCTGGCCGGGAAAGACGCGCCGCCGGCGAAACTCTATCCCCTGGCGGCCCGCGTGCTGGCGGCCGAAACCGAGTACTGGCGTTGCCGCCGGCAGGCGGCCGGCGTGTTGCAATTCTGCGCGCTGGCCTACTCGCGGACGGATGAGCCGACCAGCGACTGCTGGGTGGACGTCAAGCAACTCATCTGGGAGCCGGAGTTCTACCGTTACGTTCGCGACGCCTTTGCGCCCGTTGGCCTGATGGTCGATTTCACCAAGGAGCGAGTCCTGGCGGGTTCGCAGCCGGCGCAGGTTCCCGTGATCGTGATGAATGATTTGGAGCAACCGTGGAACGGTCCGGTGGTTCTGCGCCTGAAGCTCGGCGGGCATGTGGCTGAGGAAATCAAACAGGAGTGCCACTTGGAGCCTTGGGGCCAAAGCACTCTGAAGTTCGAGGTGAAGTGGCCGGCCCAGACCGGGCCCTGCATCCTGGAAGCCGAACTGACCGGAGCGGACGGACAACCGGTGCGGAGCCTGCGGGACACCCAGCTGGTGGATGCCAGATAAAAAGTCTAATCGTGGCCACGGTTCAGTTGACGCGAAATCGCCTTCCCACTCATCGAGGAATCGGCCAGAAAGTTGAGAACGGGGGCCGAGTCTTTCGGGTTCCGGGCGAATTACCGGCGTCCATGTAAGTCTTTGTCAACTGGAAAGCACGAGTCTTCTGATCGCGCTCTGGAGAGCGCGTCGCTAGTCCGATCAGGAGTTGCCGCGGCGCACGTTGCCTCTCGGCTGTACGCGCCGGAGGAAAAATAGACCACGTGACGCCGCGGAAGCGGCGTCACGTGGCGGAGTAAAAGTAGCCCACCCCGCCACATTCTGGTTTCACGGACAACAGGGACTTTGAAGGGTAACGAACCAGGTTCAGCGCGGGGTTCGGTGCCGCAGGGGCGTGTTTCCCGTGGGACACCGGAGGCATGTACGACGTGGACGTGTATGCGCGTGTGCGGCGGGCGGTTCTGGTCGAGGGCAAGAGCCGGCGTGCGGTAGCCCGGGAGTTCGGGCTGGCGCGGAAAACAGTGAGGAAGATGCTGGAGTACTCGTTGCCGCCGGGGTATCGGCGGCAGAAGCCGATCCGGCGTCCCAAGCTGGGCCCCTGGCTGGGCGTGATCGACGCCATTCTGGAACAGGACAAGGAGCGGCCGCGGAAGCAGCGGCACACGGCCAAGCGCATTTTCGAGCGGCTGCGCGTTGAGCACAGTTATAGCGGCGGCTACACCATTGTGAAGGATTACGTGCGGCAGGCGAAGCTCGGCAGCCAGGAGATGTTCGTGCCGCTGAGCCACGCGCCGGGCGAGGCGCAGGCGGATTTCGGCCAAGCGCAAGTGGTCATTGCCGGCGCGGAGCAAACGGCGCACTTCATGGCCTTCGATCTGCCGCACTCCGACGACTGCTTCGTACAGGCCTTTCCGGCCGAGACCACGGAGGCCTTCCTGGAAGGCCATGTGCGCGCCTTCGCGTACTTCGGCGGAGTTCCGAGGCGGATCCTCTACGACAACACGGCACTAGCCGTAGCCAGGATCCTCGGCGATGGGGAGCGGCAGAAGACGCGAGCCTTCTCCGAGTTGCAGAGCCACTACCTGTTCGCCGAGAAGTTCGGCCGGCCTGCCAAGGGCAACGACAAGGGCAAGGTGGAGAACATGGTCGGCTACGCGCGGCGCAACTTCATGGTGCCGATTCCCCGCGCAGCAAGCTGGGAGGCGCTCAACGAGCAGTTCGTGCGCGACTCGATGGCTCGCCGCGCACAGCGCCTGCGTGGCCACACGGAGACGATCGGCGAGCGCTTCGAACGCGACCGTGCTGTGCTTCTGCCGCTTCCGGCGGCTCGCTTCGAGGCCTGTGACAAGACCACGGTTCGAGTCAGTTCGATCTCGCTGGTTCGCTACCGCACCAACGATTACTCGGTTCCCACCGAGTACGGCCATCGCCAGGTGCTGGTCAAGGCCTACGTTCACCGCATCGTGATCGTCTCCGGCAGTGAAGTCATCGCCGAGCACCAACGCAGCTACGAACGCGAAGCCACGGTCTACGACCCGCTGCACTATCTTGCCCTACTCGAGCACAAGAGCCGCGCTCTGGACCAGGCCGCGCCGCTCACAGGCTGGGAACTGCCTGAGTGCTTTGCTCAACTCCGTCGGCTGCTGGAAGCACGGTTGCGCAAGCACGCTGCCCGCGAGTACATCCAGGTGCTGCGGCTTCTGGAGACCTTTCCACTTGCCGAGGTCACCGCCGCCATCGAGCAGGCGCTGGCGCTGAACACGCTCAGCTTCGATGCCGTGCGCCATCTGGTGCTCTGCCGCATCGAACGCAGGCCGCCGCGGCTGGATATGGCCAACTGGCCGCACCTGCCCCTGGCCCAGGTGCGCACCACACGCGCCGCAGACTACATGAGCCTGCTGTACACATCTGCCGCTGAACTCCCAACCCTGGAGGCGACGCTATGAGCACAGCGACTCCCGATACGCCGCAGGTCCTGCTGGAGCATCACCTGAAGGCTCTGCGGCTACCCACCATGCTGCGCGAGTACGACAAGCTGGCCCGCACCTGCGCCCAAGAAAAGGCCAACTTCCCGCACTATCTGCTGCGGCTGACCGAACTGGAGTTGCTCGACCGCGATCGCCGCGCCACCGAGCGCCGCATCCGACAGGCCAGGTTCCCCGTGGTGAAGAGCCTGGACAGCTTCGACTTCCTCGCCATCCCCGCGCTCAACAAGTCCCTGGTCCTCGAACTGGCGCGTTGCGAGTACCTCGGCCGCAAGGAGAACGCCCTGCTGCTCGGTAACAGCGGCACCGGGAAAACCCACATCGCCCTGGCGCTTGGTCTGGCGGCTTGTCAGCGCGGCCACCGCGTCCGCTTCATCACCGCCGCCGCTCTGGTCGGCGAGCTGATCGAGGCTCGCGACGAGAAGTATCTGCGACGCTTCCAAAAACAGCTGACAGCCTATGAGCTGCTGATCATCGACGAACTGGGCTATGTGCCGCTATCGAAGACCGGCGCCGAGCTGCTCTTCGAGACCATCAGCCAGCGCTACGAGCGCTCCTCAACGATGATCACCAGCAACCTCCCCTTCGACGAATGGACTGAGATCTTCGGCTCCGAGCGGCTCACCGGCGCACTGCTGGATCGCATCACCCACCACGTGCACATCCTGGAGATGAACGCCGACTCCTACAGGCTTAAGCAAAGCCGTCGCAAACGAGCTTAGCCCTCCAGGGAACCGGACACACGCAAACGCGCCTCGGGGGAGGAGGGCCGCTTCCGCTACGCTCCAGCGCCCCTCCTCCCCCGAAATCCCTGCCTTCAACCTTCTACTGGCTCCCTTTTACTCCGCCCCAGTGGTTCCCTTTTACGCCGCCCTTGACACGTCGTCAACGGGCGCATCGGCAGAGTAAAGACCGAAGCGTCCCATGATGAAGTTCCTCTTGATCCCGCGTTCGCCGCTGTCCTGAAGGATTGGCGGGGCAACCGGACCACGGGGCTCGTCTTCCCCTCTCACGTCACAGGTGGTTGTTATTACGCGGGCATCATCCAGCGCCAGATTCTCAAGCCAAGAGGCGAACAGATCGGGATTGCTGGGCTCGGTTGGCACACCTTTCGCCACACGTACCGTTCGCTCCTGGACGAGACGGGTGCTCGGATTGGTGTACAGCAGAAACTGATGCGGCACAGCAACGTCGCAACGACCATGAACGTGTACGGCAGCAGCACCCTGCGCGCCAAGCAGCAGGCGAACTCCAAGGTCGTACAGATGGTCATGAAGCAGGAAAGTCCGCTTGCTGAAGCGGTCTAGTCGTTAACGTGGGGTTTTGTGGGGTTGGGGAGCAGGTCAATCTGCTGTAAGTTGTTGATTTATTGGCTCCTCAGGTAGGACTCGAACCTACAACCCTTCGGTTAACAGCCGAATGCTCTGCCATTGAGCTACTGAGGAGTGTCTGGCGCTTGATTGTCCCTATTTAAGTTAGCAGAGGCCGCGGAGTGCGTCAAAAGTCCTGCCGCCGGCCTGCAAGCCAAAACCCCGCCATGGGAACGCAACCGTCCGCGGGCCCGGAACGATACCATGAGGAAGTACGGCCAGGAGGCTCAATGTCCCGGATTTCCCGTCTCGACCGCAGCGAAGTGACGCCCGGCATCTCGGCTCTCTTCGACAAGGTATACGCACAGCGCGGAAATGTCCCCAATATGTTTCGCGCGATGGCTCATCGCCCTGAGATCTTCTCCACCATGCAGGCGCATTTCGCCGCGGTGCTCTCCACCGGCACGGTCCCAACCAAGCTTAAGGAATTGATCATCGTCCGCACCAGCCAGGTCAACGAGACGCCCTATTGTCTTGCCAGTCACACCATTCTCGCTCGCAATCTGGGCTGGACTGACGACCAGCTAGCCCATCTCGCCGACTGGCCCCGCCGCGACGACTTCACTCCTGCCGAAAAAGCCGCCCTGCGCCTTGCCGAAACCGTTACGCGCGATGCCAACGCCGTCAGCGACGAGCAATTTGCCGAATTGCGCGGCTTCTACTCCGAAGGCGAAATCGTCGAGCTACTCTGCGCCATCGGCCTCTTCAACTACTTCAACCGCTTCAACAACGCTCTGCGGATGGAGCCGACCAGGCCCGGCGAGGGTGGCCCGCCGCAACCCGCGCCTGCAGCCGAGGCCGCGGCAGCGCGGTGACGCCGGCCGTGCTTTCGTTACCCATCCGTTTCGCGTCTTTTGCGAAAAGGGTGGGAAGCCGCCACATGTTCTTTTAGCAGCGATTTGACCCAAGCCCAAGGAGTTCCCTGCAAGCATGAAGCTTCCATTGCCCCCAGGAATGTTCGAAGCCTACCTCTTCGACTGCGACGGCACCGTCGTCGACTCGATGCCCCTCCACCACATCGCCTGGAAGCAAGCGCTCGGCGAGTGGGGATGTGCCTTTGACGAGGAACTCTTCTACTCGTGGGGCGGCAAGCCCCCCACGGAAATCATTGCCACATTGAATCGGATGCAGAAGCTCAGCATGCCCGTCGAAGCCGTTGCCGTGCGCAAAGAAAGCCTCTATTACGAGCTTCTCCCCCAGCTCAAGCCGGTGCCGGAAGTTCTGGAGCACATCAACGCCCAGCAGGGGCGCATCCCCTTCGCCGTGGTTTCCGGCAGCACCCGTGAGTCCGTCGTCAAGTCGCTCACCGCCGTCGGCCTTCTCGACCGCTTCGCCATCCTCATCGGCTCTGAGGATTACGCCCGCTCCAAGCCCGCCCCCGATGCATTCCTCACCGCCGCCGCCCGCCTCGGCGTCGCGCCTGAAAATTGCCTGGTCTTTGAAGACACCGAGATGGGCATTCAGGGCGTAACCGCAGCCGGGATGGCTTCAGTCCGTGTTCCACTGCCCCTCGAGCGTCGCAACGGAACCGGGTCCTCCGCGAACCTGTAGAACAGCTCGGTAACACGTCAGGAGACGGTGGGCAAAGAGAACGGGCCGTGCGCGTGCTGCGCGAGTTATTCAGTCGGCGGCGAAAGCTGATTCACGGCTGCTTCGATGGCGCGTTCAAGGTGAACGCCGCGCGAGCCTTTGACGAGAACGACGTCGCCGGGACGGAGATTCTGCGCCAGCCACTGGCCGGCAGTTTCGGCGTCACGAAGAAACACTGCCGGAACTCCGCCGGCGCAGGCGGCCGTAGCCAGATATTCCGCGTTGCCTTGAACGGCGGCCACGAGATCGAGTCCGGCCTCGGCGGCGGCGCGGCCGCAGTCAATGTGCAGCGCGGGGCCATGCTCGCCCATCTCGAGCATTTCACCGGCCACGAGGATGCGGCGGCCTTTTGCGGGGCGCGCGGCCAAGGTGCGGATCATGGAACGCAGCGCTTCGGGGTTGGAGTTATAGCTGTCGTTCAGGATGGTTACGCCGGCGATTTCGATGACCTGGCCACGCTTGTCGCCGGCAGTGAGCGCAGAGATGGCGGCTATGGCGGCATCGGGTTCGACGCCCGCCTCCAGCGCAACGGCGAGACCGGCGATGGCGTTGGACGCATTGTGCGCGCCAAGCAGATGTAGCGTGAAGATGCCTTCGCGACGGCCAGCCCGGTAGCGGACATGAAGCCCATCCGGATCCTCGACGGCAGAGAGGATTTGCGGGTCGGCGCAGGGACCGCTGCCGAAGTAGACAACGCGGCCGGGGAAGCCGCGGCCAAACTGCGCGGCATAGGCGTCGTCGCAATTGAGAAAGGCCACGCCGCTCGAGGGCAGCGCGGCGATGAGCTCGAACTTGGCGCGGGCAATTCCCGCCTGGCCTTCAGGGAAATACTCGATATGCGCCGTGCCGACGTTGGTGATGACGCCCCAGTCGGGCGCGGCGATGCGCGCCAGCGCGGCGATCTCTCCGGAGTGATTCATACCCATCTCCACGACGGCGAATTCGTGCTCCGGCATAAGGCGCAGCAGTTGCAAGGGCAGGCCAAAGTTGTTGTTCAGATTGCCCTGGGATTTGAGCACGCGGAACTTTGCGCCAAGGGCAGCAGCCGCGGCGTCCTTGGTGGTGGTTTTACCGGCTGAGCCGGTGATGGCCACCACGCGGCGGCCCCACTGGCGGCGTACATGCGAAGCCAGCGTTTGCAGGGCCAGGAGCGGGTCTTCCGCGATAAGAAGCGGACGAGCGAGCGCCACATCGGGCAGGGAAGCGGCGCGCGCGCGAGCGACGACTGCGGCCAGGGCTCCGCGCTCCAGAGCGGCGGAGACAAAATCATGGCCATCGTGGCGCTCGCCGCGGACGGCGAAGAACAGCTCGCCGGGCGCGATGGTGCGCGAGTCGATGGAATAGCCGGTAGCCACCAGCGCGCCTGCGTTGGACACACTGGCCGGCGCCTCGAGCACTGCTCCGGCGCCCATCGCAACCTCGGCAAGCGTTAGATTCATTGCCCTTCACCATAGCCCAATTGGACCAGCATGGAAAGCGCGACCTCGGCATCGTCAAAAGGGATCGTGCGGCCCACGAGAATTTGTTCCTTTTCGTGTCCCTTGCCGGCGATCAAAACCACGTCGCCGGGAGCGGCAGCCTCAAGCGCCTGCCGGATCGCCGCTGCGCGATCCACCTCAACGGTAAATTTAACGCCGCTGGACTGCAATCCGGGTTCAATCTCGGCCAGAATCGCCGCCGGATCCTCGGAGCGGGGGTTGTCGCTAGTGGCGACGACGAAATCGCTGCCTTCGCCGGCGGCCTGGCCCATTTTGGGGCGCTTGGTGCGGTCGCGATCGCCTCCGCAGCCGAAGAGAGTGATCACGCGCGCGCCGGATTTCGCGGTCATCTGGCGGGCGAGCGCGGTAAGGTTGCGCAGCGCGTCGTCGGTGTGCGCGTAGTCCACGATCACCGTGAAGGGCTGGCCCGAATCGACAGGCTGAAAGCGGCCGGGGACGGGCTTGAGCGCAGGAACAGCGGCGGCGAGCTGTGCAAACGAGACGCCGCGCGCGTGGGCCGCGGTGAAGGCCGCGAGCAGGTTGAGGATGTTCACTTCGCCCGCCAGATGCGAGATGAGACGAGCCGAACCCGCGGGAGTCTGGAGATCGATGCTTGCGCCGGAGGGCGTGAGCGTGTGGCGGGCGGCGCGCCAATCGCCTTTTCCGATGCCGCCAATTCCATATGTCCGGATCTCCGTGCCGGCGGCGCGAGCGGCGTCTGCAAGCTCACTGCAGCGCGGGTCGTGCGCGTTAAGAACCGCAACGCGCGGTGGCGGATAGACCGTCCCGTCGAAGAGCAGGCGCTTGGCGGCGAAGTAATTCTCCATCGTCTGGTGGTAATCGAGGTGGTCGCGGGTCAGGTTGGTAAAGACGGCGACGTCAAATGTAATTCCGATCATGCGGCCTTGATCGAGCGCGTGGCTCGAAACCTCCGTGACCAGCTCGGTAGCGCCACGGCTCACGCCCTCGGCCATCAACTCGAAGAGATCGCGGGACTCGGGCGTGGTGTGAAGGGAGGGGCGAGTTTCGCCGGCAACGTGATTCTCGATCGTGCCGATGAGAACGCTCCTGCGGCGCGCGGAGTTCAGAAGCGACTCGGTCAAAAATGCAGTCGTGGTTTTGCCGTTGGTGCCCGTGATTCCTGTAGCGGCAAGCGAGCGTTCGGGGTGGCCGAAGAAAGCCGCGGAAGCCTGGGCGAGCGCGCGGCGGCCGTGCTCGACGTGAAGAACGGGTACGGCGGGCTGGTAGACGGTGAGATGGTCGAAGGTCTGCGCGGAGTCGGTGAGGATGCCGAGGGCGCCCGAGGCGATGGCCTTCTCGACGTAGCGATTACCGTCCGTTGAGCCGCCTTTCACGGCGACGAAGACCGAGCCGGGCCGGACGCGGCGCGAGTCATATTCGATGCCGGTAATAGGCGCGGCAGAGCTGCCTGTCGAACCGACGGCGGTGATTTCGGTAACGAGATCGTTCCAGTTCATCTCGGCTTTGATTGTAGATTGCGGAGGAGATGCGGATGGCGGCGATTCGAAGAGCTGACGTGCGGGTCAGGGATAGTTTCCAATGAATTCGTCGATGCCGTCCATCAGAACCTCCCGGCCGCCGTCGATTGCAGCGGTTTGCTCCGCCGCTTCAAGAAGCGAGGAAAGAGCGTCCTTCATTTGCTCGTACTGTGCATTGGCTTCGTCCTCTGCGGCGAAGAAGCGCGTGTGCATCATCCAGCCGTAGATGCCGCACGTGATGGCAAACGGCGCGACGATGGTGGCGCGCTCAAGGGTGATGCGTGCGCCGAGGGCGTGCTCCTCGTCACGCAGGATGATGCCCTGTTCGGAGCCCGGCTGACCGAGGGTAGCGCCCTCCTCGAAAGGGCGCCACGAGATTTCTACCATAACATAAGATTATGGCGGTTCCAGCTTTCCCTTGTGAAGGAAAGCACGCCGCACCGGTGGCGGAGTGCCCGCGAGAATTCACCCGTAGAAATCATGTCGCGGAGTCATTGGCATCCGGGACCGGTTACCGTTAGGTACACCAATGGACTCTGCCGGCGAGGCCGAGAAAGTTACCCCCGATGAGGCGGCCCAAACACGTCTGATTGACGGGCCTACCGGACTCTGATAAAGCAAAAGAATGGTCCCCTGCAAGGCAAAAGTCGTAGCCGCCAGTGTGCTTGTGTCGCTGGCGCAATGGACCCTGTCCGGATGCGCGTGGGAAGCGGATTCTGGCGACGGCGGAGGAGTAGTTGTCACCTCGACGCGTGGCGGCGCCAACGATTTTCCATTCCCGGATGGGATTGGCGTTTCATCTGATTTGGGAGCCACGGAAGGTGTGGCGACCGGCCCCGACGACAACGTCTACGTAAGTTCCCAGGAAGTGCTGACCGCTTATAACAAGAAATGGCGGGTACTTTGGAGCAATACCAACCCGCTTGCCGGCATGCCTTCAGCAGTGGATCATTTGGGTGACATCGAATACGGCGACGGGTACATCTATGCGTCGGCTGAAGCGTGGAGCAGCTGCAGCAGCTTTACCCCCGTGCTGCTCGCGGTGTACGACGCCCGCACAGGGCAACAGGTCACATGGAGCAATATCACCGCGGATGGACATGAAGCCAGCGCAGTAGCGGTGGTTCCAGGCTCAAATCAATTGGTTGTGACGAGTTTTTGTCCTAACCAAAACGGCGATACGACGTTGTGGAATTATGACCTGAACGCGCTGACTACAAACCCGTCCGGCAGCACGATGACCTATAGCAGTACAATCACGCTCTCGAGCGCGATTTCAGAGATCCAGGGAATCAGTTGGAATGCCGCAGCCAATCAGTTCGCGGTTTCAACGGACATGGACGGGACCGCTGGGAGCCTGTGGCTTGTCACTCCGGCGGGAACGGTCAGCGGCCCGATCTACATTGTGCCGGCCTCGGTGGGGACCGAGCTGGAAGGCGTGGACTATATTTCAGGGGATCTGTATTTCCTCGAAAGCGGGTACGTTTACGGGGTCGGAGCCGTGCCAGCCACACCGGTTATCAATCTAGCGTCCGGTACTTATTGCGCGGCGCAGGCGGTAACCATCACTGACGCTACTACGGATGCGATCATCTACTACACCACAGACGGCACAATGCCAACCACGAGCTCAACGGTTTACGCCGGAGCGATCGCGGTTTCGGCGAGCGAAACGATCAAGGCAATCGCGATGGCCGGCGGCTTAGCCACCAGCGCCCAGTCGACAGCAACATACACGATCGACACGTCAGGCTGCCCGGCGGTGGTCAAGGGCCACTGACGATTCGGTTCCTGGATTGGGTGCAGGATCGCTTTTGAAGCGCCAAACCTTTATCGTTTCGGAACGCACAATACAATCAGCGACCGCAGCGGACAACGATCTTGGTGCCGGCAGGCACCACAGTGCCGGGGACAGGCGCCTGCTCCCGGGCTATGCCGCTGCCGACGATTTCCGCTTCCAGTCCGGCGCTTCCGGCCTGCTCGATGACTTGGCGCACCGAAAGGCCGATAAGGGATGGGACACGCAGTTGGCCGGTGTTGGTGATAACGACGCGATCCGCGGGGGATGAAGAGCCGGTTCTGGCTGGCTGCGGAGAGGCTTGGGCAGGTGCGGTGGGGGAGGGCTCGGAGGCAGCGCTGGTTTTGGAATGTTCAGATGAGTTCGCGGCCTGAACAGATGGCGGCGTAGCGGCTGAGGCTGCTTTGGCCGATGAAGCGGGCGCGGTGCGCAGCGGATCGTCGCTGGGCAGATTGTTGGCGGCTTCGTAGAGAGCCTGAACGTCTTCGCCCTGCGAAGTGGAATCGTCTTCAGTGATGGGCGCTTGCTTCTTTGAGGCGGTGGTCATGGGGCGCAGGTCGATGTCGTGTGGAACACCCAGATATTCGAGAACCTGTTGCGCCACCTCGGCGAATACTGGCGCGGAGACCTCGGCGCCGTAGTACGCTCCCATAGGGGAATCAATCACCACTGCCACAGAGATAGCCGGATTGTTAACCGGCGCGAAGCCCGCGAATGAGGCGATGTGCAGGGTCTTCGAGTAAGTGTGCGTGGCGGGATCGATCTTCTGCGCGGTGCCGGTTTTGCCTGCTGAGGAGTAACCGTCGAGCTGCGCCTCCTTGCCCGTGCCGAAGAGCACCACGCCCTCCATCATCTTGCGCATTTCGGCCGCGGCGAGCGTGCTGATGACACGGTGCGCGCCCGGCGGGAGGGGATCGGGCAAACCTTCGCCTGTTTTCACCGGGGAAGCCTGAAGCGGCGCTTGCGACCCCTGCGGCGAGCCGGACTTTTGGTCGGTGTTCGTGGCGGGGGCGGGCTGATCGAACAAGAGGATGTGAGGGGGTAGATATACGCCGCCGTTGGCGATGGTGGAAACCATGGTGACCAGTTGCAGCGGGGTGACGGCAACCTCCTGACCGATAGCGATGGATCCGATGGACGAGGGGTTCCAGCGGTTGACGGGACGGAGCAGGCCGCGCGTCTCGCCGGGCAGTTCGATGCCCGATCGCGAGCCGAAGCCGAAGCTGCGGATGTATTGATAGAAGCGGTTGGGACCGACCTTGAGTGCCAGCTTGACGGCGGCCACGTCACTGGAGCGGGCGAGGGCCGTGGCGACGGTGACCTTGCCGAGGCCACGATCGCTCTTGTCGTCGTGAATCACGCGGCCGGCGAGCGCGATCTGGCCGCCCTGGCAGTCGATCGTGTCGTCGGGCGTGGCGACCTTCGCGTCCATCGTGGCAGAGTAGGTAACCAGCTTGAAGGTGGAACCGGGTTCGTAGACATCGCTGACGGCGTGGTCGCGGAGCAAATCGGGCGTGGTATGGCGAAACTGGTTGGGGTTGAAGGTGGGACGGATGGCGAGAGCGAGAATCTGGCCTGTGTGTACGTCCTGCACCACCACCGTGCCGTTGGCCGCATGCGTCTTCTCGATGGCGTGATCGAGCGCGCGCTCGGCCAGGAACTGGATGTTCTCGTCGATGGTGACAACCAGGTTGCGGCCTGGTTCGGGTTCGTGCTCGCTTGAGCCGAGAACCTTGCGGTGCGCATCCATGGCCGTGTCCATGAGGCCGGGGCGGCCATGGAGATCGCTGTCGAATTTATCTTCCAGGCCGCCGAGCCCGTTGTCGTCGACTCCTACGTAACCCAGCACCTGAGCGGCGATCTCGTTGTCGGGATAGAAGCGCTGAAACTCCTTCTGGAAGTAGATGCCCTTCATGTTGAGGGCTTTGACGCTGGCTGCGACCCGCGGCGTGACGCGGCGCGCGATCCAGGCAAAGCTGTGACCGCCGTTGAGGCGCTCGGCGATCTGCTCTTCGGTGGTGAGTCCATCCTCGGGGTCGGTGTGGACGAGCGCGGCAAGCGTGCGTGCGGCAGCTTGCTTGTCGGCGATCTGGCTGGGATCGACGTAGATGGAGTCGACCAGGACGGTCATGGCCAACTCGCGTAGGTTGCGGTCATAGAGAATGCCGCGGCGCGGAGCTACTTCAAAAGTGCGCTGCTGCTGCTTTGCAGCGCGCTCGACGAAGTCCTGATGGCGCACGATCTGGAGCCAGAAGAGGCGCGCGGTGATGGCGCACACCCAGAGGATAAAGAAGAGGCAGATGATGAAGAAGCGCGCCCGCTTGAGGGGTACGCCCTTGGGCGTTTGGGAACGGCTGCGAATGGCTTGGACGGCTGCCGACATCTCGACTGAGTCCAGTGGGGTGGGTTACTGCGCAGTGGGTGCCGGAGATGGTATCTGGGCAAGCGTGGGAGAGGCGGAGGCGGGACGGCCATCGGAGTGAACCACCTGACCGGGCTGCGGCTCGGCGAGCCCAAGCTGGCGAGCCATCTGATCGATGCGTCCAGGCTGCGTGAGTTCAGCCTCGGTGAGACGCAACTGGCGATTCTCCTCCCGCATTTGATCGAGCGTTTGCTTTTCGCTCTCCACGCGGTAGCTGCTCTCGATGGCGTAGAAGTGCTGGAGGCCATAGACCATGATGAGCGAGAATAGCATGGCGACGGCGACGGAAAAGACGCGCATCTCGCGAGCGCGCACGGGGTCGGAGGCCTTGACCAGGCGCGAGTTGTCGAAATGCTTGACGAAAAAGAACTCCGGCGTGCGCACGCGGCGGCGGCGCGGCGCTTGCTGCACCATCAATTCGGCGTTGTGCTCGGCGATCCGCGCGCCCCAGCCGCGGCCGGTCTCGAAATAAGTTGTTGCACATGCCGCCATTTCTGTTCTCCTTGCCCCTCGGTTTATTGCCGTTCCGCGGCTCTGAGCTTTGCGCTGCGCGAACGCGGGTTACGGTGGATCTCTACTTCGCCTGCAGTTACGGGCTTTCTGGTCAAAACCTTCCAGATTCCCCGCTGCGCGCCCTCCCGGATGCTGTCTTTCGCAATGCGATCTTCAAGAGAATGAAAGCTGATAACGACGAGCCGTGCGGAGGGCTTAAGCAAGTGTGGTGCGGCCTCAAGCAAAGCCCGGATTTCGTTCAATTCCTGATTGACGAAGATACGCAGCGCCTGAAAAGTTCTGGTAGCCGGGTGAATATGTTTCATTGGCGGGACGGTCGATGCTACGATCCGTGCAAGCTGCCCGGTGGTAGTAATCGGCCGCCCCCGCACAATGGCTCTGGCGACTGTCCGCGACCTCCTTTCCTCACCGTATTCGTAAATGAGATTTGCCAGCTCGCGCTCACTCGTCTCATTCACCACTTGTTCGGCAGTTGGGCCGGATCGCGTATCCATTCGCATATCCAGCGGCCCGTCCGCCTGAAAACTAAACCCTCTGCGCGCCTCGTCGAATTGCAGGCTGCTCACGCCGAAGTCGGCGAGCAACCCATCCGTCGAAACCGGCGCTACGTGCTCGGCGATGCGGCTAAAGGCTTCGCCGATCAAAGTCACTTTCGGCGCCTGGCTGCCCAGCTCTTCGCAAACCTTTACGAGCCGGGCTCGTGCCAATTCGAGCGCCTCGGGATCGCGGTCAAATCCGATCAGGTGCCCCACGCATCCCAGTTGCCTGACGATGCCTTCCGCGTGTCCCGCCAGGCCCAGCGTGCAGTCGACAATGGTTGCGCCGGGCCGCACGCGGAGAAAATCCAAAGCTTCCTGAAAAAGAACCGGCACATGGCGTACTTGCGGCTGCGACATGCGCGCCCCCCTGAGGGGCTTACAAACTGCTCCGGCGGCTCAACAGCGCCGCCACCGCCTTGCGATCGTCGGGGGTCAGTGCGTTGGCGGGCAGTGACTCCTCGAAGAGGGCAAGATTGTGCACTTGCAGGTGGTTGATTTTGCCCATGACAGCGACCTCGGCATCGAGCCGGGCTGCCGCGCGGAGAATCTGGGGGAGGAGAACGCGCGACTGGGTGTCCATTTCCACCTGCTGACCGTAATAGCTGGTCAGGTTTAAATACTTGGCTACGGCGTCGTCCATGGTGCTGGACTCGGCCAGAAGATTCTCCTGCCTTTCCCACTCGGCCAGAGGCCAGATTTCGGCGCTTTTGCCATCCACGGAGGTGATGTAGAACTGGGCGACGTGCTGAGCATCGAGGAGCTGCTTGAAGGCAGCCGGAAGCTTAAGCCGTCCCTTTTCATCGACCTTCGCCGGATGGTTGCCGCGAAACATCTGCCAGCCTTTCCTGCTGCCGCGCCGGGATCCTCTGTCCACGCCGCGCCCGACCCACTTGCCACTCGGGCTCCGTCCGGGTTAGCCAGGCTGGTTCCCCAGCCGGTTTGGCGCCCGGAAGCCCATTGCCAAGGAGGAAACCGGAGTAAACTTGAGATGAAAGCTGTTGAGTGGCTCCAAGGAACTCCACTAAACTCCAGTAATTCCCACCTCTCGGTCGATAGTATCCCTGTTCTAACTTTTCGCCAAGAAAAAAATCGGTGGAAAGCTAAGGAAAACCAGGCTCTCCGCGGGAACATCGACTAATAGAAGACAAAAATCCAGGCACCACAAGATATGGGGTTAACCGCTTTGATTCCCCGGATGGACAGGTGGGGAAGGGTGTGGTAGGGGAAGAAAGGGCGAAGAAGGCAGGGAATAGGGAGTAGGGAGTAGGGAGTAGGGAACAGGGAACAGGGAGTAGGGAGTAGGGAATAGGGAGTAGGGAATAGGGAGCAGGGATCGGGCGGGAGGCGTAGACCTGTAGGTCGAATTTTGGGGGCTGAAATCGTCGCATCGGGAGCTCGCGGAAGATGAGACCTGCAGGTGGAGCAATCGGGTGAAATTGTGATCTGCAGGTCTACGATTTCAAGTGAAATCGTCGCATCTGCGATGTTGCGAAGGGTGGTTTCGCCCCCTTGGAGGCAGGTTTTGGGGGTGCGGCGGTCGAAGCCCAGGTTCAGGGAGGACAGCGGGGTTAGCGGAGCTAGCGGGCCGGCGGGTCAGCGGGGCGAACTGTGGTCATGGCTCCTCTTGTTGCAGTTTTGGGAAATTCCGGTCTGAGTTCGTTCCCGAGTTAGGGCCGACCCGCCGGTTCCGTTCCTGACACTCCTGGGGGTCGGTTACCCCTGCTATTTTTGATACAGCCATGCCCGCAGTTGCCAACGAGACTATCAACGAAGTCGATTTCTGCGCGAAGATTGCTGCTGCAGCCGGGCCAATTTTCGACCGACTGCAAGATCGGTGCCCCTTTGTCGAGGCGCGCATCGAAGGCCTGGGCTCAACGAAGGGGAGGACCAAGCGTAAGGATCTCCGCTTCTACGGCAAGGATAAAAAGCTCTTATTGACAGGTGAGGTAAAGCTCCCGGGCGGTACCGCTGCGTTTGACAGTGGGTTGATAGAAGACGCGCAACAAAAGGCTGACCACGCGAATGTGCAGTACTTCTTCACTTGGGATGTAAACACGTTTGTCCTATTTGATCGTTATAAGCAGGAGCGGAGCCTGCTCGACAGGCGCATCAGAGTTTGGCATTTGCGGCTGAATCTTACCTCCGCCCAGGAAGTCGCCCGCCCGGAGATTCTTGAGCAGATCGCAAACAGATTTCTCCCGGACCTGATCCTCGATCTATCGGACATCATCACGGGAGTAAGGCAGGACTGGGCGCTGCCGCCTGATGAAATCTTCCTCAGATCGCTCGAAAGTCACCTTGATTGGCCTGTCATGCTGCTGCGCGGGTATCTGTATCGAAACTCGGAGGCAGATCGCAAATTCGACGCAAGGCTCCAAGGATGGATGGTCTCGCAGGGGAGGCAGTTTCTGCGTTTGCAGCCAGAGGAGTGGAGTGCTGCCGTCGATAATGCGGCGCGTACTCTGGCCTATGTCTGGACCAACCGGTTCATCTTTTATAAGGCCCTTCGCGCCCGGTTTCCGCAACTTCCGAGGCTGGAGCTTGGTCCAGCCATTAAGACAGCCAATCAAGCGGTCCGGCGCTTAAACGAGATTTTGAGGGTGGCCGCTGAGGAGAGCGGCGATTACGAGACGCTGCTGTTCCCGGAAGAGCACGATTGGGCGAACGATCAGATATTTTCGCCGGATGGCGCGGTGGATGCGTGGCGTGGATTTTTGCGCGGCATTGAGTCAATCGATTTTCGGGATGTGCCAGCCGATGTGGTTGGCCTCATTTTCCAGAAGCTCATCAGCCCTGAAGAGCGGCATCGTTTAGGGCAGCACTTCACAGGTCCCGATCCAGTGGACCTCATCAACTCATTTTGCATCCGAGGTGCCGACTCGATCGTTTTGGATCCCGCGTGCGGAAGCGGGAGCTTCCTGGTGCGCGCCTACTACCGCAAGCATGCTATGAACGACCGTCGCCCCCATTCTCAATTACTGCACGAGTTATTTGGGGCGGATATAGGGCTCTATCCGGCCCACCTAGCAACGCTCAATTTGGCTGCGCGCGAGATCAACGACGAGGCAAACTATCCGCGCATCGCGCGGACGGACTTTTTCGATGTGGAACCGGGGAAGTCGTTCTGTGAGCTTCCCAACGGTAGTCCTGGCAGGCATCGCCCTGTCATGCTTCCGATGGTTGACGCTATTGTGGGCAATCCGCCATACGTCCGCCAGGAGAAGATTGGCAAAGAGGAGAAAGAGAAGTACTCCAAACGAGTTGAGGAGGCGTTTCCAGGGACGGAGCTTCGCGGGCGTTCGGACCTGCATTGCTATTTCTGGCCTCAAGCCTGCCGATTTCTTAAGGAGGGCGGCTATTTCGGGTTCCTTACGAGCGGGCAATGGTTGGATGTGGACTACGGGTTCGCGTTGCAGCGCTGGATTCTCTCAAATTTTCGAGTCGTGGCAATTCTGGAAAGCGCCACGGAGCGATGGTTCCCGGATGCCCGTGTCAAGACCTGCATTACGATTTTGCAACGCTGTGCCGATCCGGAGAGGCGTCGGGCGAATCTGGTTCGCTTCGTTCGCTTTGAAAAGCCGCTGACGGAGATCATCGGAGTATTGGCGAGCGGCGGCGTCGGCAAGGAAGCGGAGATTGCCGAGATTTCGCGGCAGAGCGCCGTCGATGCGGTTCGGGACAAGCTTGAGCGGCTGACGCATCCGGTCCACGACGAGAAGTGGCGGGTTCTGCTGAAGAGTCAGGCCGAGTTATGGGATGAGGGAGTTCGAGCGGGGGAAGTTTTGAAGCCCGGGCAGCCGGAAGAAGTGTCTGACGATGAGGATTCCGAAGAGCAGGACGAGGATGCGCAAGGCGAAAGGGTCTGGCTGAAGGATCGCCGCGCGGAGCGGGATTACGTTGCGGGAAAATGGGGACGCTATCTGCGGGCGCCGGACCTCTACTTTGAGCTGATGTCTCGATTCCGTGGCCGATTCTGCCCTCTCGGCGAAATTGCCGATGTTCGTTTTGGAGTCAAGACTGGATGCGACGCATTTTTCATGCCGCGGGACGTGACGGATGAAGTTCTTTCGCGGGAGTTGTCGGCCAGGGATTTCAAATCGCTCTGCGGGGCGTCGCGGGACGAAGTAGAGAGCGGGGAGGTTCGCATCGTCAGAGATGGAGCCGGCACGCTTCATCCAATTGAAGCAAGGTTTATGAAGCCAGAGGTTCATAGCCTTATGAAGGTGGAGAGGCCGGAGATTCTGGCGAAAGAGCTGGACCGCGTCGTGTTGCTGGTGGATGGGCCGGTTTCCGCGCTTCGTGGGACCTATGCCGCGAGGTACATCAAGTATGGCGAGTCGGCGACGTATGCCTCGAAGAAGTCTAAAGCGGTTCCTGTTCCGCAACGGAAATCGTGCGCCGGTCGCGACCCGTGGTATGACTTGACCAAGCTCGTTGACCCCGGCTTCGCGCTTTGGCCCATGGCACAGCAATACCGTCACATCATCCCTAGCAATCCGGAGCGCTTGATCTGCAACCACAACCTCTTTGATATGTCCTCTGAGCGTTTAACCAAGAAGGAGAGACAGGTTCTCGTTGCCGTGCTCAACTCCACATTGGTTGGGCTGTTCAAGACCTTCTATGGTAGGTTTGCCGGAACCGAGGGCAACCTCAAGACAGAGGTTCTAGACGTGAACCTGATCGAAGTCCCCGACCCGCGCGGCATCGATGGGCAGATTTCAAAACGTCTGATTGATGCGTTGCGCTCGATGACACGTCGGACGGTTGGGAGACTGGTTGAAGAATCTTTAATGGACTGCCATTCTTACCGGCGCGCTCTGGAGTTGGCCGCGCGCCCGCTCGCGCTTTCAGAAGAGTTGTGTCAAGCGGACCGACGGCAACTGGATGATGCTGTGTTCGAGTTGTTGGGTATGGAGAGCGCCACAGAGCGAAAAGTCTTGGTGGACAGGCTTTACGCGGAGACCGCTGCGCATTTCCGAGCTATCCGGGTGACAGAAATACAGAAAATGGAGGATCGGGCGAAGGGCGGAAGAGGCGGGTTCACGATAGCCGAGCAGGCGGCCGATGCCTGGGACGCTCTCGATCTTGACGATATGACGCCGCTATCCGATTGGGTCCGGAACCACGCAACGGCCCCTACGCGCGAGATCACAATACCCGACGAGCGGCCAGCATACTTGGCGACTGGGAGTATGTTCGATCACGAGGTGGTTTATTTTGGCAAGAGGCGACAGGAGCATGTGGTCTGTCCGTCGCGCGGTACGGCGGAGCTCCTCACGCGGATGGCTGAGCTCGGCGTTACGGGACCGCAGGTATTGCCGATGAGTGACGAGTCCGCTAAACGCTTGCTGGTTGAGCTGGAGGGGCGGCATGAGGCCGCCTCGGTGCGGATGCGCGAGTTGGTCGAGAGTCGCACGTCGGACCCCGACACACAGGATGAGGTTTTCAGGGTGTTGGAGCGCTGGTTTGTCTTGGGCAGATTGCCCTCAGGGGCTGAAGCCCGGGGGGTCTCTGGCCCCGATCCGGCACGAGTGAAAGTTACGCGCTGATATAAGGCGAAAGGCAACCGCAGATCCTTCGACTCCCTGCGTCCGCTCAGGATGACAGCGCATTGGTGAGGCGTGGGTTTGGGCGCGGCTTCGCCGCGACCTTTATTTTTCGGTAAGAACGGCGCGGTTCCCAGGGCTGACGCCCTGGGCTATTCTCTGCTCTCCCTCCGGGAGTGGGGGAAACGAAGAAGAGTTTCGGCGCTTAGCTCAGCGCGGCCTTGCCGCGTACTTTATTTCTTGAAAAATGGGTGGGCGGTACGGCATGGCTGAAGCCACGGCCTGATACAAGACGAAAAGCAACCGCAGATCCTTCGACTTCGTCCGCCACGGCGAACTTCGCTCAGGATGACTGCAGGCGTGGTGAGGCGTGGGTTTGAGCGCGGCTTCGCCGCGCACTTGAATTTTCGGTAAGAACGGCGCGGTTCCCAGGGCTGACGCCCTGGGCTATTCTCTGCTCTCCCTCCGGGAGGAAGAGCGGCGGTTGATGGGCCGCGATCACGTGACTAGCTCTTGTGGGTGGGGAAGAGCCCGAAATGCAGGTCCTTCGACTTCGTCCGCCACGGCGGACTCCGCTCAGGATGACTGCAGGCGTGGTGAGGCGGGGTTTGGGCGCGGCTTCGCCGCGCACTTTATTTCTTGAAGAATGGGTGGCCGGGGATTCGTGGGGCTGAAGCCCCGCGCTCCCTCCGCCGTGATCCCACCCAAGCGGCACCAGGGCGGGACGAACGGCGAGGTTTGGGCGCGGCTTTGCCGCGCACTTTATTTTTCGGTAAGAACGGCGCGGTTCCCAGGGCTGACGCCCTGGGCTATTCTCTGCTCTCCCTCCGGGAGGAAGAGCGGCGGTTGATGGGCAGCGATCACGTGACTAGCTCTTGTGGGTGGAGAAGAGCCCGAAATGCAGGTCCTTCGACTTCGTCCGCCAAGGCGAACTTCGCTCAGGATGACTGCAGGCGTGGTGAGGCGGGGTTTGGACGCGGCTTTGCCGCGCACTTTATTTCTTGAAAAATGGGTGGGCGGTTACGGCATGGCTGAAGCCAAGCCCTGATACAGGGCGAAAAGCAACCGCAGATCCCCATTCGACTCCGATCGCTTCGCGATCTCCGCTCAGGGCAGGCTCTCGGCTGCGGCCGCCGCGGCGACCTTCGCTCGGGATGACTGCAGGCGTGGTGTGGCGGGGTTTGGGCGCGGCTTTGCCGCGCACTTGAATTTTCGGTA
>PMYE01000110.1 GCA_003171315.1 Acidobacteriaceae bacterium | reverse complement strand
CTGCCTGATACATAGTTTGGATGTTGGAGGTGACTGAATGAACTCTGCTTTAAGTCACCAGATTGTCTAATCCGTGTCACCCGACAAAGACTCGCTTCATGGGGCCGCAGCCTTGCCCAGGAGTTTCTGCCGCAATCCAGCAGGACAGAATAGCAGCTTACGAACAAGCGAGTTTGCGGTGAGACCGGAATACAAATCGCTTACGATGTCGGGGTGAACTTCGCGAGGTCGAATATTCCAAGTTGCTTTTCGAGTCCTTCGACTTGTGAAACCATCTTTTCGAAGCCGTCGGTGCCGAATAGCTTCCGCTCCTGATTTTCGAACTCCTCCCCCAGCGAATCGAATTCATGCTGCGAGACAATGTGATGCAACTCCGGAAACAGCACCGTATCCTCGCGTGCTTCGTGCGGACGGTACATGCGAACGAAGGAATGAATCTCGTCGCGCAGGCGCGTGCGTTGAGGTGGTGTCCGGGCCTCGGCGAGGTGCAGGATGCGAGCCGTTACGTCGCGTCCGGCGGCGTGCTGGATCAGAAGAATCTGCACCAGATCGTTCAGCCTTCCGGCTTTGATAAATCTGGGAAACAGATAGTTCTCTTCGAGTTTCTCGTGATACTCCTCGATAAACTTGCGGATGATGTTTGCGGATGCGCTCACGATCTTCGGATCGTAGTCCTTGCGGGTGTCGATGCGCCGCTCGATCTCATCGTAGATCAGCAAAATGCGATTCAGCAGGCCATGTTCGCGCATCAGGTCTTCGGTTGGGGAGACCTCTTCGGCTGCCTTTTCTTTGCTTGCCGGGGCCGCTGACTGCGCGGCCAGTGACGGCGCATAGAGTGCCGCGCCGACCAGCGCCGCGCCAGCGCGCTTCACAAATAAGCGCCGCTCTTCGTCTGGTATCTTCATGCGAACCACCGTTGAGTCCTGCCGAAATGAGTTATGAAACGACTTGTAGTCTGATGACGCAGCTCTGGAATCGGTTGGCGGCCTTCACTTGGCCAAAGAAAGGCTGATTTCCATGGCCTGGAGTATGAGGTCCAGGGAGGCCTCGTATCCGCATGCCGTGTTGAGCATTAAATTGTAAAGCTCGCGGCACGGCCAATCTTTGCCGAAATAGCGTTTGACGAACGTGGCGCGTTCCAGATCGATGGTGTCGACCAGTTCCGTCGCCTCCTGTTCGGACATCTTCTGCGCCACGGCGCGTTGAATCTTGAGTTCGCGGGGAGCGTAGAGAAATACCGAGAAGCGGTCCTTGCGATTGCGCAGAATGTAAGGGGAACCGCGACCGACGATCACACAATGGCCCCGGTTGGCGGCATCTTCGATGAGTTGCTGCGCCAGCGCGAGCATCGAGTCGGTATCGAAGACGCGGTCCTCGGGCAGGGGTAGCATGCGCTCATAACTGCCGCGCCAGAATACTTTGGCAAGGCGGTAGAGCAAGGGGTCGCACTGCTCGTCGCACCGGGCAACCACCTCCCGATCCACTTGCGCGATGCGCGCGATATCGGCAGTCAGTTCCTGGTCGTAGAGCTTCCATCCAAGACGCTCCGCCAGCTTGGCGGCGATCACACTTCCGCCGGCCCCATACTCCCGTTCAATCGTTATTACGTTGTACGCTGTCGGCATTTGCCTTGTTTACGCAATCGTCTGAAAAAGGAACACTCCCCATAATCGATGATGCGGAAAGCTGTCGTTTAGTTGGAAGAAGCCGATGTGAAAAGCCCACGGCGGCGGAAGCCAGCGACTTGCCACGGGCGTAAGCCAGCGACTTGAAAGAGCCGATCTTCGAAATGGAGCAGCCCTCGCCGCGCCAGCCCGCGTAGCGGGCAAAAGACGGTAGCCCCATGGCGCAAGCCTGGGGTATAAGGGTAGAGATCTGAATCCGCAGCCCCGGAGGGGCGTAAGAATGGCGCATACCTATACCAGCCTCCTCATCCACGTCATCTTTTCCACGTCGGGTCGCGCGCCTCTGCTTACCGATGCAATGCGCCTCGACGTTCATGCCTATCTCGGCGGAATCCTCCGGGAACTGGATGCCATCCCCGTGGCAATTGGCGGAACAGCCGATCATGTTCATCTCTTAACTCGGCTGCCAGCCAACCTTGCCCTGGCCGATTGCCTGCGGATCGTGAAAGCCAACTCTTCGCGATGGGCGAAGGAGCGTTGGCCCCAACAGCTCAAGTTCGCCTGGCAAGGAGGATACGGAGCATTCAGCGTCAGCGAATCCAGGCGTGCAGCCGTGATCCGTTACATTCAGGATCAGGCACAGCACCATCGGCGCATCTCCTTCCAGGACGAGTTCCTCGTCTTGCTGAAGAACCACCGTGTGGAAATTGACGAGCGCTACCTTTGGCAATAGTTCTTACGCCCGCTCAAGCGGGCTCAGGCGCCGAACCATCCTTCTTCCCCAGTCTCACGACTGGGGCTACCCTATGCCGCCCGCTTTGCGGGCTAGACGCAAAATCACTCCGCCCGCCGGCGGCCAACCTTTGCGCATCGCGCGCCAAACCAATCCGCCCGCGTAGCGGGCACAAGACAGTAGCCCCACGGCGCAAGCCTGGGGGATTCGATGCACGCCCCCTCGTCACAAGCCCGCGTAGCGAGCACAAGACGGTAGCCCCACGGCGCAAGCCTGGGGACCCCGCTAGAACGGGATCGGTGCTGAAAGCTGATAGCTGACGGCTGAAAGCTGCTTTTCAGGGGTTGCTGCATTTCAGGGGCGCCCCATCCTAGCTCTGCTAGGGTGGGACCGGCGCTGATCCCTGACACCTGATCCCTGACCCCTGCTTTTTCCCCACTGCCATCACGCGCCTAACCAACCAGCCCGCGCCGCGGGCAAAAGACGGTAGCCCCATGGCGCAAGCCTGGGGACCCCGCCCACCCATCTTTCGAGAAATCAAGTACGCGGCGAGCCGCGATAAAAACTCGTCCGCCGAGGCGGATTTCCGCCGCTAGAGTGGGATCGGGCTGAAAGCTGATAGCTGACGGCTGAAAGCTGCCTTTCAGGGGTGCCCCATCCTAGCCGCGTTCCTGTATTTCCGGCTAGGGTGGGATCGGGCTGAAAGCTGATAGCTGACGGCTGAAAGCTGCATTTCAGGGGTGCCCCCTCCTCGGTACCTACCGCCCCGCCCGCCGGGTACCCTCTGGGTGCGGCAAAAGACGGTAGCCCCAGGCGCAAGCCTGGAGATTCGATGCACGCCCCCTCGTCACCAGCCCGCGTAGCGGGCACAAGATGTTAGCCCCACGGCGTAAGCCTGGGGTTTCGATGCACGCCCTCTCGCCACAAGCCCGCTTCAGCGGGCGCAAGACGATAGCCCCATGGCGCAAGCCTGGGGACTAGGCCATTCCTCGCGCGGCGGTGCGCCTGAAACCCCGAAATCACTCGAGAATCTCGTTCAGGTATAGAATTTAAGTCGATGCCGAACACACTTGAACCACAGACGCTCAAACTCGTGAACCGGGCGCTTGAAGTCTTGAAGGGCAAGGTAAAGAACGACAATTGCCCGCGCTGCGAGGTATTTGACTGGTCCGTTGATGCGATTGCAATTGATACCATCCCGATCGAAGGGGTACCGGCGCACATGCCCCTCTCCTATTTCCCCGGTAGGATTCTGGTACTGCAAATCGTCTGCAAGAACTGCGGCTACACAATGTTTCACAACTTGAACGCACTCGGATTAGCCGTACCACCTGAAAGATGACTCAGCCAATCAATCCCGGGGGTGCCAACCTCCCTCTCGGCGGATCAGCCGTAAGTGGCAAATCATTCACTGGAAGCCAAGCCGCTCGCGGACTAATCGTCGATCCCTACGCTCCGGGGGCGAACACGACGGTGGTGGGTACTCAAGTCGTCACGAGACGGCCAGATGAGGAGGTTGCTTGGCTGACCCAAATGGATGTTCGAGTACTCCTTGATGGGGACATAAGTGGAACCAGAGCCGGTCGCGATATGTACCTAGGCATATTCTTGGCCGGATTAGTCGGGTTGATTAGCCTGATCGTGGCGACCTGGGATGAGATATTCACGAAGGGCGAGTGGGGCTGGGCCATTTGGATCGGCCTGATGATCGGGATAGTCGGCGGCTCAGGGGTCGGGGCAGTGATCTGTATACTCAAGCTCGGCAAAGTCTCGAAGAACTCCGCATATTCGAACTTGATCGACAGACTTAAGAAACACTTCGGCATCAAGTAAATAAGGCAAGACAACGTTAGCCCGCCCGTCCGCTACCGCCGTCTCTATTGCGCTGATGCTTGCACGTCGATAGGATAGCGGGCACTGTGTCAGGAAGTTCTTCAGCGTATTCCAGCCGCGTCTTCCTGAAATAGCTGATGTTCGAGTTTGTGACGAATTACGAACGACTCGTATCTGTCCTTGCGCGCACTTTCCAATTCGTTTTCGACCTGTGCGTAAACATCTGCGCCTTTGGGATCGACTGATTCGCAGTCATTCATCTCGATGACCCGTTTCGACAGCTGTTGAATTGGCAAACGCGAGACATCGGTTCTATTCGGCGTTTCTTGGTCAGCGTGGGCAATGACGGCACGGAAGTAATCGTCTACCTGCGATAGCCACAGGCGCACGTCTGCCTGGCACTGAGCCTCGGTAGGCGCATGGTCGGTTGTGTCCGCTTGAGGCGATATCGCTACGGCCACTAAGGCAATCGAAAAGGCTACAAGAGCGTTCCTCATGCTGTTTTCCTCTCGGTGACAGTCTCCAGCAGTTCAACGGGTTGAGGTTCGAGTTCTCCTCTCGGCGCGGTGATTCCACGGTGCCAGCTTGTCTTGACCATGCAAGGCGAGATGGACAGGGCCGTTGCCACTTCACGAAGGGAGAGAACGCCGGCACACCAACAACCCGCTAACCCCTTGATCTGCCAACCGATCCCCGCTACCGGCCTTTCTGTCAAGCTCTCAACTGTCCATGCGGACACGTCAAACTCAATCTAACCCATTATCCTTTCTATTACTTATTCACACCATCACTTTTCTTCTCAAGTTTGCCGATAATTTCCCCGCCTTGGCGCATACTCATTCCATGATCGACGCGCAGACCACCATCGCTCCCGGACAGTCCACTGTTCACTGACCACGGTCGTTCCGGCGCGGCCCTGGAAATTGGTATGCAAGGTATGGGCGAGGTATGGACGAGGTATGGGTCGGTCCATAAGTCCTTTGTTATCAAATATGGAGGTATGGCATACCGGGGAGAGGGGGGATATGTACCAGAAAGTGAACACCCGCCAGCTACAGGCTACCGGCCGCAGTCCGCTGACGCCGCTAGCTCCGCCAACTCCGCTGACTCGCTAACTCCGCTGGCACTGCCAACTCCGCTAGCTCCGCTAACACTGCGAACTCCGCTAAACTAGAGGCATGGCGGAGATCGCCCGCAGAAAAACTCCAACCGTTGCCATTGGACACGTTCGCGTCGGCTGGGAAGTTCCCGTCGTCGTCCAGTCGATGACCAACACCGACACGGCCGACGTAGAGTCCACGATCGCCCAGGTCGCTGCGCTCGCCGTCGCCGGCTCCGAGCTGGTCCGCGTCACGGTGAACAACGAAGGCGCCGCGGCAGCCGTTCCGGCCATCGTCGAAGGCCTGGAAAAGCGCGGCCTGCGCGTGCCCATCATCGGCGACTTCCACTACAACGGCCACATCCTGCTCAAGAAATATCCCGCCGCCGCGCGCGCGCTGGCCAAATACCGCATCAATCCCGGCAACGTCTCCATCGGCCGCAAAGACGACGACAACTTTCGCACCATGATCGAGTGCGCCGTCGAGAACCGGAAGCCGGTCCGCATCGGCGTGAACTGGGGTTCGCTCGATCAGTCGCTCCTCACGCGCATGATGGACGAGAACAGCAAGCGCCCCGATCCGTTACCCGCGCGCGACGTGATGATCGAGGCCATGATCGAGAGCGCCCTCTCGTCCGCCCGCGCCGCCGAGCGCTACGGCCTCGGCCACGACAGGATCATCCTCTCGGCCAAAGTCAGTGGCGTCCGAGACCTCCTCGACGTCTACACCGCTCTCGCCGCCCGCTGCGATTATCCGCTCCATCTCGGCCTCACCGAAGCCGGAATGGGCTCGAAGGGCCTGATCGCATCGACCGCCGGTCTCGCGCCGCTCCTGCTCTCCGGCATCGGCGACACCATTCGCGTGAGCCTGACGCCCAAGCCCGGCGGCGACCGCACGGAAGAGGTTCTGGCCGCACAGCAGATTCTCCAATCTCTGTCGATCCGCAGCTTCATGCCCCAGGTCACAAGCTGCCCCGGCTGCGGCCGCACCACAAGCACGTATTTCCAGGAGCTCGCCGAGCAGATTCAGAGCTACCTGCGCACGCAGATGCCCGAGTGGCGCAAGAAGTACCCCGGCGTGGAGGAGCTCAAGCTAGCCGTCATGGGCTGCGTGGTAAACGGCCCCGGCGAGTCCAAGCACGCCAACCTCGGCATCAGCCTGCCGGGCACCTTCGAGGACCCCGTCGCCCCCGTCTACATCGACGGCAAGCTCTCGACGACGCTGCGCGGCGACACCATCGTCGCCGAATTCAAGCAGATTCTGGACCGTTACGTCGAATCGCACTACGGCCAGACCGCCAAGAACAGCGAACTTGTCGGCGCGCGGTGAACAGCTTCTAGCCACTAGCTTCTAGCCCCCAGCTAATTGCCCCATTGGCTAGTGGGTGCGATGGTTGTCACATCGCATCATGCAGCTTTCGCGCTACGCTATCTGCAACTCTCTTCGGAGACTTTCTATGCGGTTCTGCCTCCCCCGCTCCCTCGCGGCCCTCGTGCTCTGTGCCCCCACGCTCGTCTTTGCCGCCAAACCCAGGCCCTGCGTCACCGCCGATCAAGCCGCGCAAATGCTCAACAAGGACATTTGCGTTGCCGCGCATATCTATGACGTAGTACAACTTCCAGACGGCACAAGCTTCCTCGATGTCTGCTCGCCGCAAACCTCCGACGAGCAATGCCGCTTCATTGTTGTCAGCCTGGCCGAGGACCGCAGCGACGTAGGCGAGCTCAGGAAATACCGCGACCAGGATGTGCAGATTCGAGGGATTGTCCAGCCCATGCACGGCCGCGCCGGCATGATCCTCAGCCATGCCCGCCAGTTCTATGGCGGCCCGCCGAAGTTCCGGCCCAATCCCCTTCTCGCCCGCGGCTTCAACGCCGAGCAGGAGCGTCCCCCCATTAACGATCCCGACCTGCATTCCCGGGGCGGCCGTCGCGCCTTCATGAACACCAAGGATCGCGAGCTGTTGCCCAAAAGGTAGCTACGCTGACTTGCTAACTTGCTGGCTCGCTAACTTGCTGCCCTTCATCGAGCAGCGGCGCGAAACGCGCACCCGCGAACAAAATCGTAGTTGAGACGAGGAGAAACACCAGCGTCGCGCCCAGCCCGATGCTCAGGTTGGAGTGATCGCTGATGGAGCCGATGATCTGTGGCGAAAACGTGTCGCCGAAGAAGTGAATGCAGAAGAGATTGATCGAGATGGCCGTAGCGCGGACCGGCGCCGCAACCGAGTTCACGATGGCCGTGTTGAGCGGGCCAGTGTTGAGAAAGAGGAAGAACTCCGCGAAAAACAGCGATGGGATAGCCCACGCTCGCGGCCCGAAGAAGAGCAAAATGCCGAACGGCAGTGTGAGAGCGACGCTCCAGGCTGAAAGCAGATACAGAGCGCGATGATTCCTGCGCAGCCACACCTGCGCAATCCATCCGCCCGTCAGCGTTCCCGCGATCCCGTCGATCACTGTTGTTGCGCCCACGGTGAGGCTCGCCGTTCCCACGGACATCCCCGCGGACCGCCGGAGAAACTCCGGCATCCACCACGAGATCCCGCCCATGGCAAACGTCAACGTCGCGAGGCCGAAGGTTGCCGTCAGGAACGCTGGGTTGGTAAAGAGCCCCAGCACGGTGTTGCGATTCAAGTTCGGCCCGATGTGGTCGCTCGCGCCGCGCTGCGGCTCGCGGCCAATCCAACCATAGAGCGCAGCCGCCAGAAACCCCGGCAGCGCGCACAGGAAGAACGGCGTGCGCCAGCCCCAAATCGATCCGATCTGCCCGCCGGCGAGGTAGCCCAGAGCCGCGCCCACTGGGATCGCGACGTAAAACACCGAGAGCACGCGATTGCGATCGCGCTCGGGATAAAAGTCGCTCAGCACGGCCGGCGCGAAGATGCCGAACGTGGCCTCGCCGACGCCCATCAGCGCCTGACGCAGATAGAGCGTGGTGTAACTATGAATCCAGATGGCGGCCAGCGTCGCCAAGCTCCATAACATCGCCCCAGTGATGATGAGCGGCTTGCGGCGGTAGCGGTCGCCGAGCCATCCGGTAAGCGGCGCGGCAATCATGTAGAAGACGAAGAATGCCGTGCCGAGCGCGCCCATCTGCTGGTCGCTCGCGTGAAACTCGTGCTGGATAGGCGAAACTTCGCCGGCCAGAATGTAGCGGTCGATGTAGTTCAGCAGGTTGAGCGCGAGCAGCAGCAGCACCGTGCCGAGGGCGGGGTTGATGGGGGCGCGCACTGGTCCAAGAGAAGTTGACAAGCAGCCTCGGTCAAATCGCGATCTGCAGGCGAACAACGATTACCATAGCAGACAGCCGCGAATCCGCGCGATTATGCCTTCGGCCGCGGCCAGCGCGCTTCAACAGTCGTGCCAATTCCGCCCCGTGGCCGGAACTCCCCCTTTACGATCGCCCACACTGGGTCGCAGGCCTTCACCACATCCTCCAGCACCTGGTTCACGATGTTCTCCTGGAAAATCCCAAGATTGCGGTAACTGAAAAGGTACTCTTTGAGCGACTTCAACTCCAGGCACCGTTCCTTCGGCATGTAGCGAATGGTCAGCACGCCGAAGTCCGGCAGGCCGGTCTTAGGGCAAACCGACGTCAGTTCCGGGTCGTCGATCTGAATCTCGTATCCAGGAAACTGGTTTTGCCAAGTCTCGATCGCTGGAAAGGCAAAGTCCAGCCCGGCCTTGGCATGCTCGTCGGTGTATCTTGGCTCTGCTGCCATACCGGTATTGTACGAGCTGAAATGGGCGGGCGCGATCCGCCTCTCGCTTCTTTTTGTGTTTCTTATCCGATGTTTTTGAGTCCTATATACTAGCTCTGGTTAAGTACATGGTTAAAGCAAGATCGCAAACGAGCCGTCGTTGGCTTTGGACCGGTGCAGTCGTTGTTCTGCTTGCCGTATTCTTTACGGCACGCTATTTTCTGCGCGAGCGCCTTCCGGTACGTGTAGCGCGCGTGGAACACGCCATGCTGCTGAACACGGTCAGCACCAATGGCCGCGTAGAGCCCGTTGTGAACTATCCGTTTTACAGTCCCATCGCCACCACGGTAAGGGCTGTGTATGCACAGGAAGGCGACGTCGTTCCGGCCGGCAAGCTGCTGGTTGTTTTGAATGACGCCGCTGCCCGCGCACAAGTTGCCAGCGCGGAGAGCGCGGTGAAGGCCGCTCAGGCGGCGCTGGACGCGGCCACCCACAACGGAACCCAAGCCGAACGCCAAGCCTCCGCCGCCGAGATCCAACAGGACCGCCTGACTCGCGATCAAGCTCAACACGACTTCGACGCCCTCACCAAGCTCGCTGCAACCGGCGCGGCCGCGCAAGGCGAGGTCCTGGCGGCGCGCGAACGGCTGGCTGCGGCCCAGGCCAGCCTGAACGCGGCCGAACAAAGCGCCCAACATCGCTTTTCGCCGGATGAAGTGGCGCGCGCCCAGGCCGCGCTGGCCGATGCGCAAGCAGCTCTGGCCGCCGCGCAGCACGTCGAAGCTCAGACCGTAATTCGCGCCCCTATTACCGGAACCATCTACAGCATGGATGCTGCCCCATCGGAATTCTCCGAAGCCGGCAAATTGATTCTCGAGATGGCCGATCTGCGCCATGAACGCGTCCGCGGCTTCTTCGACGAGCCTGATTTGGGGCGCCTGGCAACGGGACAAAAGGTCGGGATTCGCTGGGATGCCAAACCGAGTGTCGAGTGGTACGGCCACATCGTGCGCCTTCCCTCCGCTGTTGTCACTTACACCACGCGCAACGTCGGCGAGGTTCTGATCGATTTCGACGATTCAGCGGATGGACTGCTGCCGGACACCAACGTCACCCTCAAGGTCACGACTTCCAGCGAGCCTAACGCGCTCAGCATGCCGCGCGAGGCGCTGCACGAAATGAACGGAAAGTACTACGCCTATAAGGTTGTTCACGGCGAGTTGAAGCGCGTTCCGGTCGTCATCGGATCTCCCAACCTTACGCAGGTTCCCATTCTCTCCGGGCTCGGAGAAGGCGATATCGTTGCCACCGGAACAACCAACGGGCGGCCCTTGCAAGAGGGTATACCGATCAAGGTGGAGCAGTGAAGCACCAGTCGTCGAGGGTCCTGGCGCAGCCACTCGCGTGTCTCGTGGTGGCTGTGGCAAGTCAGGTGTATGCACAGATTCCGCCTGCGACGCTCGTCCAGGCCAATACGGACCTGCAGGCCGGCAAAGCCGACAAGGCCCTTGCGCTGCTCGCGCCGTTTCCTTCTACCGGAACTGGCGCTGCCGAGGCGCAGAATCTCCTCTGCAGAGTGCGATTTACTCTCCAGCAATGGTCGCAGGCCGCGGCGGAGTGCCAGCATGCAGTCAATCTCGACGGGCAGAATTCGGACTATTTCATGTGGCTGGGGCGCGTGCTGGGTCAGCAGGCCAGCCACGCCAATTTCATTTCCGCATACGGTCTCGCCAAGCGCTCGCTTTCCGCCATGCAAACCGCGGTCAAACTCAATCCCCAAAATGGCCCGGCTTTGTCCGACCTCGGCGATTACTATGCCCAGGCTCCCGGCATCGCGGGCGGGGGAACGAACAAGGCGCAGGCGATCGCGTTGCAACTGGACAAGGTCGACTCAGCCAGAGCACAGCAGTTGCGCGGCGACATCGCCATGGCCAAGAAGGACTACACCACGGCCGAGAACGATTACCGACAAGCGATTGTTGTCAGTCCTGCGCCTGCTGACCTTTGGACTGTGCTCGCCAATTTCTACCGTGGCCGTCAGCAGTGGTCCGATGTGGACACGGCCATCCAGAATTGCGTCGCTGCAGCCGCCAAGAACCCTAATTCGGGCGTTGCCCTTTATGACGGAGCCGGCGTGCTCATTGCGTCGAATCGAAATCCGTCGCTCGCGGCGCAGATGCTGGAGAATTATCTTTCGAGCTCGTCCATCTCAGAGGAAGCACCGGCATTTATCGCCCACATTCGTCTTTCGCGCCTGAAACAGCAGCTCGGCGATGCCGCGGGCGCAAAGGCCGAGATGGCAATCGCCGCCCAGATGGCGCAAGAGTTTAATCCGGCACAGGCTTGAATCAATGGTGCGAAAAATGGGTGTGAAACTGCGACAAAAACTGCTCGTATTCATGGCGCCCGGCGTGGCCGCTTTGGCGCTCGTCTGCGCGTCGGCACTCGCGCAGGCACAGGTCTCGCTGACTTCTGTGGTCGAGCTGGCCCAGCAAAACTCGAGTGCCGTGAAGCTCGCCAACGCCGACCTTCAAAAGGCGCTTGCCGCCCTCGACCAGACTAAAGACGCGTATATCCCCAACTTTGCCATCGGATCCCAAGTCGGCTACTCTCACGGCTTCCCAACCGGCCAGCCCTCTGTCGGAAGCGCTACGATGCAGTCGCTAGTTCTTAGCTTCTCGCAGCGCCAGTACACCAAGGCTGCAAGAGCCGGCGTGGAGGCCGCCAACCTGAACCTCAAGGATGCAAAGGAGCAGGTCGCTCTCGACGCCTCCACGGCCTACATTGAGATGGACACCGTTGACAGCGAACTCGAAGGTGTCCGCGAACAGGAACAGGATGCTGTCCGCCTTGTCGCCATCGAGCAGCAGCGCACTGAAGCCGGGGTCGATCCTCTCAGCGCTCTTCTGCAGGCGAAGTTGACGGCGGCGCAGCTCAAGTTGAGTCGCCTGCACCTTGAAACTCGATCCGCCACCCTTGCCAAGCAACTTGCGACGCTCACCGGTCTGCCCGTCGGCTCCATCGTGCCCGATCACGCCAGCATTCCCGAGATTCCTGCCGTCTCCGCCGGCGAAGCGCCACGGCCCATTCCCGGCATTCAATCCGCGAATGTCCTCGCGCGTTCCAAGCTGTTGGAGGCAAAGGGAGCCGATCTGGCGTGGCGCCGCCCTTCGATCGGATTCGGCGCCGTCTACAACTACGACTCCAATGAGCTCAACAGTTACAGTACCTATTACAACAACTTCACGCCTAACAACGTCAGTTTCGGTCTCCAGATTACCGTTCCCTTCTTCGACTTTGCCGTTCGCGCAAAGGCCAAGGTCTCCGCGGCGGAAGCCCTCCGCGCCAAGGTGGAGGCCGAGCAGGCACAGGAACAGAACGACATTCAGATCAGCCAGCTCACTTCAAGTCTTGGCGAGCTCGATGCGCAGGCTCAAGTCGCCAGCCTTAAGCAGCAGATCTCGGCGGAGCAGTTGAAGAGCGTCCTAGCGCAACTCGAGCTGGGCAACGGCGCCACCAACACGCCCGGCGCCCCGCCGCAATTATCGCCCACAGCCGAACAGCTGGCCCGCATCGATGAGCGCCAGAAATACGTGGATGCCATCGAAGCCGGACTCGATCTCAGCAAGGCCCGCCTCAACCTCCTGCACGCTCTCGGTCATATGCAGGACTGGCTCAACGAGCTCCACGCCAAGTAATTGCGGCCGGGTATCACAGAAACAACCCCTCCACAGCGCACCCGGTGCTACCGCAACTTCCAAAGCCGCGTTGATTCCGCAAGGTTTACGGACACCATCGCTCCTGCACTCTCGTGCGCCTCGCCGATCCCATGTTTCAGGGCAAACCCGTCTAACAAAACAGCCTGGATGGTAGAATGAAGGAGATGCCGATGCCCCTGAAAACACTCTTCCTCAACCCACCTTCCTTCGAGAAATTCGATGGCGGCGCCAGTTCGCGCTGGCCCGCCACGCGCGAGATCGAGTCCTACTGGTATCCCGTCTGGCTCACCTATCCCGCCGGCTTGCTCGAGGGGTCGCGACTGCTCGATGCCCCGCCTCACCACGTTTCCGCACAGCAGACGATCGACATCTGCAAAGATTACGAATTCCTGGTGCTTTTCACCTCCACGGTCGGGTGGGCAAGTGACCAGCACCTCGCCGAAGCCATCAAAGCGGCCCACCCGTCGATCCGCATCGTCTTCGTCGGACCGCCGGTCACCACCGATCCCGAGCGCGCCCTGAACGAGTGCCCCGCCCTCGACTTTATTTGCCGCCGCGAGTTCGAGTTTTCGGTCGTCGAGTACGCGCAGGGCAAGCCGCTCAACGAAATCCTTGGCGTCAGCTACAAGAAGGACGGCCTGATCGTCCACAATCCCGACCGCCCGCAGAACGAGAACCTCGATGCCATGCCCTGGGCCACCAAGATCTACAAGCGCGATCTCGATGTCACGCGCTACAACGTTCCCTTTCTGCTTCACCCCTACATCGCGCTCTACTCCACGCGGGGCTGCCCTGCCCAGTGCACATTCTGCCTGTGGCCGCAGACGCTCAGCGGCCACGCCTGGCGCAAGCGCTCCACGGACGATGTGGCCGCCGAGATGAAGTGGGCCAGGGAGAACTTCCCTGAGGTGAAGGAGTTCTTTTTCGACGACGACACCTTCAACATCCAGAAGCAGCGCACCGTCGAGCTCTGCGAAAAGCTGAAGCCCTTGGGCCTCACCTGGAGCTGCACGTCACGCGTCACCACCGATCGCGAGACCCTCAAGGCCATGCGCGAAGCCGGGTGCCGTCTGCTCATCGTCGGCTTCGAATCCGGCGATCCGCAGATCCTCAAGAACATCAAAAAGGGCGCCACCGTCGAGCGCGCCCGCCAGTTCGCCAAGGACTGCCACGATCTCGGCCTCACCGTCCACGGCGACTTCATCCTCGGCCTGCCCGGCGAAACCAGGCAGTCCATCCGCAACACCATCAACTTCGCCAAGACCCTGGACTGCGAAACCATCCAGGTTTCCATCGCCCACGCCTACCCCGGCACCGAATTTTACGAGTACGCCGCCCAGAACGGCTTTATCACCAACAACACCATGCAGGACGGCGGCGGCCACCAGATGGCGCACATCGAGTACCCCGGCCTGCCCACCGATTACGTGCTCGAAATGGTCCACCGCTTCTACGACGAGTACTACTTCCGCCCCAAGGCCGCCTTCCGCGTGGTGTGGAAGGCCATTGTGAATCGCGACCTGCCCCGGCTCTACGTCGAGGCCAGATCGTTTCTCAAGTTGCGTGCGCAGCGAAACAAGATGGTCAAGGCTGCGCGCAGCCAAAGATCTGAGCCGGCTACCCCTATCGGCGCCGGCGCCTGAAACACATCGTCAGCCGGTTTGCCCGGCGTGTTGAGGCGCGGTCAGGGCGCTGGGGCACTCTCCGGGCCGGTTCGCGTGCCGAAGACTGCTGCAGAAGAAATTACGGGTTTAGCCTTAAGAGCACGCCGCCAGCCCTACAAAGTTCGATCGGCTCGGCTCCATCAACAACGAAAGACCCAATGTCCCACCACTCGTTCTCGCCGCGCCAATACTTGATCCTGGCCCTCGTTGCCGTTTGTGCTCCTTTGGGCGACAGTTGCCTCTCCCGCGGCATGACCGCGATGCCTTCCATCTCGCTCGCCCACTCCGGCGCCCTCATTGCTGCTGTCTTCACGCCCTGGATCGTCGCCGGCATCACCCTCCTCATCGCATTCTTCGCGTGCTATCTTACTGCGCTCTCCTGGGCCGATCTTACATTCGTTCTTCCCGCCACGGCCTTCGGCAATGTCATCGTCGCGCTCCTCGCCAAGTTCTGGCTGCACGAGGCCATTTCTCTCGAGCGCTGGGCCGGCATCGTCCTCATCACGCTCGGCGTCGCCTTCGTGGCACAAGGACCGTCGCTCACGCAACGTCCCGCGCCTGCCGCGGAAGAACCCAAAATGGAAGAACGCGCAGCCAGCGAGGTGCAGCCGCGATGACGCTACCCTTTCCGGCTACGCCCGTCGCAACAACCCCGAATCCTTGGCTCGCGGCAGCCATGATCGCGGCCGTCGTGCTCACCTCTACCACCGGCGAAGTGCTCACCGCAGCGGCCATGAAGTCCACCGGCGATCTTGACCTCATTCGCTCTCACTCTGGCCTGAAAGGCGCCATCCGCGCCGTGCTCACCTGCCCACTGTTCTTCGCCGGAGTCTTTTTTCTCGCCGTCGCGTTTTTCTCGCTCCTTTTCGCCCTCAATCACCTCAACCTGAGCCTCGTCGCCCCGGCTTCAGCGTCGCTGACACTGGTGACGAACGCTGTCGCAGGCAAAATCTTTCTCAAAGAGAATGTCGATCGGCGCAGATGGGCTGCGGCGGTGCTGGTGTGCGTTGGGGTGTATTTGTTGGCGCACTAAAGGACAGCTTCTAGCCTTTAGCTCCAGAATCCGCAGGCGCAGGTGAAGGA
>PMYE01000200.1 GCA_003171315.1 Acidobacteriaceae bacterium | reverse complement strand
AGACCTGCAGGTGGAGCAATCGGAGGAATTTGTGACCTGCAGGTCGCCGATTTCGCGTGAAATCGTCGCATCTTGAGTGCGCGGTACGCTGATTCGCCGATTTTGGACGAAGTTTGGCGACCGAAAGGCCCTATTTCCCGTCGGGCAGCTTGACGAGGCGCGCTTCGAGCAGGGCTTCGATCACCTTGAGCGCTTCGAGCACCGACTCGGATACCGGCTCGTCCACCTGAACGACGGCGAGCGCCTTGACGGGCTGGCCCGCGGGAGTTGCACCCAGGCGTTCGCGGCCCAGCGCGAAGTTGGCGATGTTGACGCCCTGTTGGCCGAGAATGGTTCCGATGCGGCCGATGACGCCGGGGACATCGAGGTTGCGGCAGACCACAAGGGTGCCCTCGAGCGGCGCTTCGACGTCAATGCCGTCGAAGGCCAGAAGGCGCGGCTGCTCGCCGTGGATGACGGTGGCGCTGGCGCGGCTCTCGCCCTGCGAGGTGTGCAGCACAACCGTGAGCTCCGTGGCGGCGCCGCCGCGATGGCTTTCTTCCTTCTCCTCGTGCACGCGGATGCCGCGCTCCTCAGCCACCGCCGCCGCGTTGATGCGGTTCACATTCTCAGAGCCTGAGAGCAGCCCGGCGATGGCCGCGTTGCGTATCAGCTCCGTCTTGGCCTCGGCCAGTGCGCCGCCGTAAACAAGATGAATGGCCTCGATGCCGCTTTTGCCCGCCTGCGCAAGGAACGCGCCCAGCCTCCCGGCAAGGTCAATGTACGGCGCCAGCTTGGTGTACTCTTCGTGGCTCAACGAGGGCATATTCACTGCGTTCTGCACCACGCCGAGCTTCAGGTACTCGCGCACCTGTTGCGCAATCTGCACACCCACGGCTTCCTGCGCTTCGGCTGTGGAGCCGGCGATGTGCGGCGTGAGAATCACGTTGTCGAGCTCGAAGTAGGGTGAGTCCTTGGGCGGTTCCACGGAGAATACGTCCAGCGCCGCACCGGCCACTTGCCCGCTCTTGAGCGCGGCCGACAGGTCGGCATCGCAAACCAGCTCGCCGCGCGCGCAGTTGACGATGCGCACGCCCTTCTTCATCGCGGCGATGGTTTTGGCGTTGACGATGCCCGTGGTCTGCGGCGTGAGGCCGACATGGAGGGTGAGATAGTCGGCCTTGGCAAAGAGCTCCTCGACGGGGACCAGAGCGATGCCGTTCTCACGCGCGACGGCCGTCGAGACGAACGGGTCGGCTCCAAGGATCTCCATGCCGAATGCGCGCGCGCGCCTGGCCACTTCCAGGCCGACGCGGCCCAGGCCCAGAATGCCGAGCGTCTTGGCGCGCAGCTCCGTGCCCTGCAGGTTCTTCTTCTCCCACTTGCCGGCGTGCATGGTTGCATTGGCCGCCGGCACTTTGCGCGCCAGCGCGACCATGAGGCCGATGGTCAGCTCGGCGACGGCTACGGCGTTGGCGCCTGGCGTATTCATCACCACGATGCCGCGGCGCGTGGCGGCTTCGGCGTCGATGTTGTCGACGCCCACGCCGGCGCGGCCGATCACGCGCAATTTGGGCGCGTGCGCCATTAGCTCGTCACCCACCTGCACCGCGCTGCGCACCACGAGCGCATCGGCGTCTGCAAGGGCCGCGGGTAAGCCGTCGGGCAACTGGTCGTGCGTCTTCACTTCCCAACCCGGCTCGCCCGCAAACACGGCCAGCGTCGCCGGAGAAACCTTCTCGGCCAATACGATCTTCATGGCTGCTCCCTTGTCCGCCGCGGCGGACCCGTTCTTATAGTCGTCAAAGCGGATGCCCTCACTCTCGCAGAGCAGGTCGAACATCCGCACCACCGCAGCGTGCGGCTTGCCCTCGCCGCGCTCGTACTTGGTGAGCGAGTTGGGATGCACGCCCAACCGCTCCGCCATTTCGTATTGAAAGAGATCGAGCTGCTTGCGGGCGATGAGCAGCTTTTCTCCGAAAGTCAGTTCAGGCATGAACCCTCTTTCACGTAGAAGCGGAGCATGCGGAGCTAGCGGAGCTAGCGGAGTTAGCGGAGTTAGCGGAGCCAGGAAACATTCCCGTGCCTTTGCCCAACTCCGCTAACACGCGCGAAGCGCGGCTAACACCGCTAACTCCGCTATTCCTTCGCTGCTTTTGCATACACTTCCTGGGCCGCGGCGACGGCCTGGCCGAACTGGACCGGCAGGCCGAGCGTGTCCCTGGCGATGTGCTCCATGGCGCCGAGCAGGGCCACGGTGTCTAGGTAGTCGAAGAAGCCCAGGTGCGCGACGCGGAAGATCTTGCCCTTCATCTCGCCCTGGCCGTTGGCCGCGACGAGCGCGAACTTGGCCTTGAGCGCCCTCACCACGACGCCCGAGTCCATCCCTTCGGGAACCGCGACCGCCGTGGCCGCCGCGGCCGGAGCCGTGGGCGCGAAGAGCTTGAAGCCGAGCACAGTGAGGCCGGCGCGTGTGGCTTCGGCGTTTACCTGCGCGTTGTCGATGAGCGCGATGCGGCCTTTTTCGAGGTCGCCGCCCGCCTGGCCGGCGATGTAGTCGAGCGCGGCGCCCAACCCGGCGACCAGAGCCACCGCCGGCGTGTAGGCGCTTTCGCCCGCCGCGGCATTTTTGCGCTCCTTGCGCAGGTCGAAGTAGTAGCGCGGATTCCTGCTGGTCTCCATGGCCGCCCAAGCGCGGTCACTCATGCTGAGATAGGCGAGGCCGGGCGGAATCATGACCGCTTTCTGCGAGCCGCCGATGAGCACGTCGATGCCCCATCCATCGACGTCGAAATATGTGGTGCCCAGGCCGGTGATGCCGTCGACGACCAGAAGCGTATCGGGCGCGACTTCGTCGCGGATCCTCGCGACTGCCTGCACATCGTGGCACACAGCCGTCGAGGTCTCGGTGGCCTGCATGTAAACAACTTTGTGCTCGGGCTTGAGGGCGGCGCGGACTGCCGCAAGGTCGAAGGTCTGGCCGTAGGGCGCGCTGACGACCTCCGGCGCGAGATTGAAGGCCTTGGCAAGGCCCGTCCAGCGCTCGCCGAATTTGCCGGCGGTGAGGACGAGCACTTTGTCGCCCGGCGAGGTCAGATTCGAGACCGATGACTCCATGGCGCCGGTGCCTGAGCAAGCCAGAAGCAGGACATCGTTTTTTGTGCCAACAAAGACTTTGAGCTGGGCAAGCACCTTCTGGAAGAGGGCGCGGAACTCGGGCGTGCGGTGATGCATGTCAGCCGCAGCCATGGCGAACTGGGCCGCCGGGAGGAGGGGCGTTGGACCGGGGGTATAAAGACGGGTTTTGCGAATCACTTGTTCCTCCTCGTGGTTGGAGCGCTGAATTGTAACCCTGGAGATAGCGGTTTGGATCGTGAAATCACATAATACACAACTTTGTGGTTTTTGTGGTTGTATTTTCATTGTGGAAATCTGAATTTTTCGATTTTCTCCTTATGTTTGCCATGATTTGCCCGCGAAGTGCATCGAATCGATACAATTCATCTTTGGTCCGGAACTTCTGTACTCACCGCTCGTGAGGGCGGGCGGTCAGGAAGGAAGCGGCCAATCGTTCCAAGCAAGGAGCAGATCCATGAATGAACCGGGCGCACTGGAAGCCCTCATCAGCCAGCAGATTGTCGTTGCCATGAAGGCGCACGACGCCGAGCGCACCGGCACGCTGCGGCTGATCAAGAACGCGCTGAAGAACAAGGCGATTGAGAAGCGAGCTCCGCTGACGCAGGCCGAGGGCGAGCAGGCGCTGGCCTCGATGATCAAGCAGCGGCGGGACTCAATCGAGCAGTTCGCGAAGGGCAACCGGCCCGATCTGGTGGCGAAAGAGCAGGCCGAGATCGTGGTCATCGAGGAGTTCCTGTCCAGGGCTCTGGACGAGGCGGGGATGGCCAAGCTGGTCGCGGAGGTTCTGGGCGAGTTGGAGGCGAACCTGGGCCGCAAGCCCGGCCCGAAGGAGATGGGCGCGGCGATGAAGGGTGTGCAGGCGAAGCTGCAGGCGGCGGGAGTGCGGGCCGATGGGCGCGCGGTGAGCGAGTTGGTGAAAAAGGGGCTGGAGGGATAACTCCCTTGCGCGCGGAACCGGCGATGGGGCCAGGGCACCTTGCCCTTTCGGCCCCAAAACTCCTCCGCAGGCGAAACTAATCCCCACACACAGGGTTTGCTTAACTAGCCCTCTCCGGGGCTGGCAGGACGGCTCTGGCGCGGGTGCGACGGAACCTGGCAGACGCCCGGGCCGGAGCAGACTGTGAGGGAAGATGAAACCCCGAACGCAGTTGCGTGTTTCGCCCTCTGTGTTGTCGCCCAGGCTGTGGATGGGCGTCCCTTTGCTTCCAGTTCTCAGAGAAGACTCCCCGCTGCGCGTATCCCGGCCGATTCTCGCGGTGCTCGCCGGCGCCGTCGCCGTGTTGGCGCTCGCGGCACCCGTAAGCGCCGCGGCTCAGCAGGCGTATCCGGCTTCGCCCTACGGCGATAACAGCAGTCCATATGCGAACCCTTACGCGCAGCCCGCGCCGCCGCAGAACGGGTATGCGCCGCAGCAGTACGCACAGCCGCAGTACGCGCAACCGCAGGCACAACAGCCACAGTACGGATACGGCCAAGCGCAGCCCTACGCGGGTCAGCAACCTTACGCGCAGCAACCTTACGCGGCTTCCCCTTACCAGCAGCAGGATTTGAGCCAGCCGGCCGCGCCGGTTCAGGCTTTGAGCGCCGAGGATCTGGAGCAGCTTCTGGCACCGATCGCGCTTTACCCGGACACGCTGCTGGCGCAGATTCTTGCCGCCTCGACCTACCCTGCGCAGGTAGCCGTCGCCGACCAGTGGCTGGAGCAGATGCGCGCACAGGGCTACGGGGCACCGGATCAGATCGCCGCCGGCGCCCAGGCGCAGACCACGTGGGACCCGAGCGTGAAGGCGCTCACCGCCTTCCCTGACGTGCTGGACATGATGAACCACAACCTGGAGTGGACCACCAACCTGGGCAACGCCTACTACAACCAGCCGCAGGACGTGATGCAGACGGTGCAGGTGCTGCGCGATCGCGCCGAACAGGCCGGCAACCTCGAATCTACGCCGCAGGAAGACGTGAGCAACGACCAGGGCTACGTTGAGCTGGCTCCCACGAACCCGCAAGTTGTGTACGTTCCCACTTACGATCCGTGGGACGTGTATGGCCAGCCCATTTCGCCGTATCCCGGCTTTTCGCTCTTTGGCGCGCTGGGCAACTTTTTCGGCGGCGCTCCCATACAGTACGGGCTCGGCTTCGCGCTGTCGGCTTTCGATCGCATGCCCTTTGGCTGGCTGGCCTGGGGCCTGGACTGGCTGGGACACGCGCTGCTCTTCGACCACTCGGACTACTATACGCACAGCGCGACAGTGGCCGATTGGGGCTTGCCGCACGGCGGGCCGCGCGCCTACTACGGTCGGGAAGGGCCGGGGCGGGGACGCGACTCCGGGTACCGTTCCTACGGCGGGCAGCAGACCTACAATGGGCGCGGCGGCAACGGGCGCGGCAACTGGTCGAACAACCAGGCCCCGGGGCAATGGCAGGGGCGCGCGGCGGAGACATCCCATCAGGACCCGCGGTCCGGCTACGCCACCAATCGCAGCTACCAGCAGCCGTCCTACGGCTATACGCATCCCGCGCTTCCGGCGCAGAGCTACAACCGCGCGGCGGAGCAGCCGTATTCACGCGGCGCGCCGCAGCAAAGCTACGGGTATCGTCCGCAGACCTACCCGAACCGTGCGCAGACGTACACGAGCCCGGGCTATTCCAGCAGGCCGCGGACCTCCAGCAATTACGGCTACGGATATGGATATGCGAACCGGTCAACGGGCAATTTTTCAAGGAACGCGTACCCCGGACAACAGGCCTACACGACGCGCCCCGGATTCGCCAACGCCTATGGTTCCTATCGCGCGCCTGAAAGCAACAACTCGCGCGCTTTCTCCAGACGCTCCTTTCAGGGCTACGGCAACGCGATGGCACGGAACGACCGTTCCGGCGGCTACCACTCCTTTGGCGGAGGCAAGGAGCCCAAGGGGTTTGGCCGCGAGCGCGCGCCGAGGTCTTTCGGCAGTGAACGAGCGCCGAAGTACAAGGCTCCCAGGAGCTTCGGTGGCGGGCACGAGAGAGCGCCCAAGATGAGCCATTCGAGCGGTGGACGCGGCGGACATCATCGCTTCTGATTCTTTCGCCTGTAGCCGGAGGGTACCCGCCGGGCTAGCCGTCGCTGACCGGCGCCAATTCCGCTTAATGAAGCTTGAGTTTCCTCGGCTGCGCTTCGTGCAGCTCGCGGTATAGCTCATCGACCTTGGCTTTGGCTCTGTCGAGGGCGCGCCGCCCTGCAGCCGTGATGCGGTAAAGCCGCCGCGCGCGCCCGCCAGCCTGCCCGGGAAGCGTCTTGAGCAGACCGGCGCGCTCCATGCCGTGGAGCAGCGGATAGAGCGTGCCCGGCCCGATCCGGTATCCGTGATGCGCGAGCTCCTCCATCATCGCCAGACCGAAGATCGGCTCGTGGCACGCGTGCAGCAGCACGTGGATGCGGATCAGGCCGTAAAAAAACTCCCGCCTGTGATTCTTCACAGGAAACACTATACCGCGGTTTACACGATTTTGGCTTGACTCATATCGAAATTCGATATATGGTTTGCCGCAGATGGCTTTCCCGGCAAGGCAGTTCTTCCCTGGTCAGATAAAATCACCGGTACGTCGCGGCGGCAATCGCCTCGGGTTGGCGTTCCTCCTGTTGTGCGCGCTTGCCGTTCCGCGAGCCGGCGCGCAGGGCCCGCCGTATCAGACCGACGACCCGGTTCCGGTCGACCTGCATCACTACGAGTTCTACATCTTCGGCGGCATGGACGGCACGACTGCCGAGATCGACTCCACCGGGCCGGCCTTTGAGTTCAACTGGGGCGCGATCCCGAGGATACAGCTCCACGCCATCCTACCCTGGGGCGTCATCGCGCCGTCGAACAACCCCGTTTATCTTCCCGGCGGCGCCGGACCGACCGAGTTCGGCCTGACCGACATGGAGCTGGGCGCCAAGATCGCGTACATCAAAGAGGGCAAGCACATGCCGCAGATCGGCAGCTTCACCATGTTCGAGATGCCCACCGGAAACTACGACAAAGGGCTCGGCATTGGGAAGGTCTGGTACAAGCTGCCTATCTGGCTACAGAAGAATCAAGGCAAGTGGTTATTCGACGGCGGCGGCGGCTACCAGGTGGTGCCGCAAACCGGCTACCGCGACTTTGCTTACACCGGCTGGCTGATCAAGCGCGAGCTGAGCGAGCAGTGGGAGCTGGGCGCGGAGGTTTTTGCGCATGGCGCCGAGGGATTCGCGGCGGCGCAGACGCAGGCTTCCACGATGATCGACGTGGGTGGCTACTACCACTTCAAGCACAACACCAACGAGCAGATACTTTTCTGCTACGGCCACTCGATTGCCGGACAGACCGAAAATTACGCCTACCTGGGCTTGTACTGGACGTGGGGCAAGGACGCGAAGGGCGGCTCAACCGACGACAAGAAAGGTGGGCAAACTAGTTCGCTTTTCCCCACGCCCCCAAACCGCAACGTCCCCTGAGAAAGCACTTGCGCGGCTCGACAAATTCACAGGAAGGAACAAATGACAGCGATGACTACAACCGACAAGCGAGCTCCCTGGGGGCTCCTGCTCCTTCGCGTACTTGTCGGCTGGGTTTTTCTGTCCGAAGGAATCCAGAAATTCCTTTATCCTTCAGCTCTCGGCGCGGGCCGGTTTGCGAGGATTGGAATCCCGGTTCCGGCGTTTACCGGGCCGTTTGTGGGGGCCGTGGAATGCGTGTGCGGCGCTCTGCTGATTGTTGGCTTTTTCACCGCCCTCGCTGCAGTTCCGCTCCTTATCGACATTTCCGTTGCCATTGCCACTACGAAGTTCCCGATGTTGCTCAAGCAAGGGTTCTGGCCCGCGATGCACGAGGGACGCACGGACTTCTGCATGTTTGTTGGACTGCTTGCGATTCTGCTTCTCGGCGCGGGGAGTCTTTCGTTGGACGAACATCTCTCCCTGGGTAGACGGCGATCACGCAACCGATGACGGTTCCAATGAAACGGTTCCATCGATGCGATCGTTTTGTGCGAGCTTTCGCGGTACCCGCAGAGACCCGCAGAGAAAGGAAGGTTTGAATGGAAATCACCGTACGCAGTCTTTGGACGATGATCCACGGCATGGGATTCGGCGCGCTTTATCTGATGGCGTGTTCGGGCGCGCTCGTCGAGCTCCACCGCCGCTACTCCTCGCACAGCCAGGCGCCGGTCACCGCGCGGGACGAAACCTTCCTCCGCGTCTATTTCGCCGCGATGGCCGCGCTCGCCTGGCTCGCCGTACTCACCGGCGCCTACCTGGTTTATCCCTGGTACCGTGCGGCACCGCCCGCGGACGCTGCCAGTTTGGCCGCATTTCCGCAGCGACTTCTGATGTCGAGCCCTTCCACAATCGCGTGGCACTCCATCGGCATGGAGTGGAAGGAATACGTGGCCTGGCTTGTGCCCATCTGCATCACCATGGCCGCAGCGGTTGCCTTTCAATATGGCCGCAGTTTCAAGCTCCATCCCCAGCTTCGGAATGCGGTCCTAGGATTCGTCTGGATTTCGCTTTTTGTCGCCGGCATCGCCGGATTCTTCGGCGCCATGCTGAACAAGAATGCGCCTGTCGAGGGTGGACACACTATCCATCTGGTGAAAGGAGCGCGTCCATGAGCGATCGCAACCCCTCCGCTTCAGCCGCCCGCGAGGCACGGCCCAACGGCGCCGGCGCAGCCGCCGTTCTGGCGGCCGGCATCGGTTCCCTGCTCATCGCCTGCTTCGCGATTCTCGCGGACCAATCCGCCAGCATCAAGAGCCTGATGAACTTCTACAAGCCCACCGGGCCGCTCTCCGGCGTTACCACGTGCGCCGTGGTTCTCTGGCTCGCGAGCTGGGCCGGTCTGCACGCGAGCTGGCGCAACCGAAATCTGGCGATGGCGCGCGTCAGCGCGGTTGCGTTCATACTGCTCTTGCTTAGCCTGCTGCTCACCTTTCCGCCAGTCGCAGACCTATTCTGAAAGCCGCGCTTCCCGCCCGGCGAGGGCGCAAAAAACGCCGGGGTCTGCATGATGCCGGCCCCGGCGCGCGAGCGATTCTGTGTTCGACTTACTGCTGCCAGGCAGCGGTGGTAAAGTCGGTGAAGTCAAGCCCGTCTACGTGACGGGCAATCAGCACCACATTGCCGTTGGCCGGGTTCCTTAGCAGCAGTCCAACCACGCGAATGCTGGTCGCGTTGGCGAGATCGTTGAATGCGCCGAAGCCATACCGGAAGTCGCACCTCGGACCCAGATATACAGTGATGGTCTCCGGGATCAGCACCCCGGCAAAGCCGTTCACCGTCATCTGGAAGGTGCCGTTGGCCGAACTCCGGCTGCTGGCAACCACAGTACCGTTAAAGCCCCAGTTGCGCAGGTGGATGCGATTGACGGTAAGGCCAGGTGTACCAGCCGTTATCCCGGTGTCCGGTCCGCCGATAGCTACGTCTTGCCCCGCCACCAGCGCGCTGGAGTTGAAAAGGAACTGCGTGAGCGGATTGTGCATCCAGTAGATGTCGTACTTCTCGGTGCCCTGCAGATTCACTTGCGCAATCTGGCCCAGAGAGATGGGCATACCTGTCGATCCAGAAATGTCTGCCGGTTCAAGAGCGCGCACGTAGAGGTCGAAGCTGGAGGCCGCGCCGGTCGCGGGCGGCGGGGGGTTGACGTAGGTGATCTGCCCGGTGGCGTAGAAGCGCGAATCTGTAAAAACTGCCACTTCGTCGGCATCCAGAGTCTGGTCGGCCGGATCCAACTGACCTGAAACCTGCACGATGCTGCTGGTGGTCAAGGTGCTCAGGCTGGCGGCGCCGTCCCACTCCGTCTGCCCGTTGGTGTTGATGGTGAAGTTCTCGCCGTGCGGTCCCTGAATCACGAACGATTGCGCGGTCTGGTCCACGCTGACCACGCCGCCGGCCAGCTCGTCGATGTAAGCGCCAGTGTCAGTGCGGGCCACTGTTCTTACATCGAATGCCGGATCGACATTGCCGTTGATGGCGCCGTTCGTTACACCTATGGACTGGGCCAAATCGAAGTCAACGCGCAGGCCCACGGGCGAGCCGCCGTTCACGACGTTCAGGGTCCTGTTCAACGTGACCGTCACCGAGGCCGGGCTGATGGTTGCGGGCATGGTGGAGATGGTCGGCGCGCCGGCGCCGGTGACCAGGTAGCCGATGGTTCCTGTCGAGTTGAGCGTGATGATCACGCTGCCGTACTGCCCCACGGGAACGTCATTCATGTCCAACAGAGTTTGCAGACCGTTGTATCGCGCAAAGTCGACGGTCGGCGTGCCGCTGATCATCGATACCGGGGTTCCGCCGCCGGCTGGGACCAATTGAACGCTTTCGACCTGTACCTGAAACGAGACGACTGAGGCAAAAGGAGCGGGCGCGTCGGTTCCGACCACGAAGGTCGATCCGGTAACCGCGCTGGACTGGGTTGCGGTGGACATGGAACTGGTGCAGCCCGTAGCCACGAGGACAACAGCGGCCAGAGGAATCAGCGCCAGCCTGAAGAGCCTGTCACGTGCGTTGAGATTCATAGCAGTTTGGTCACCTTCTGCGAGTCTGCGTGGCTTGGAGAGCGAGCGCCGGGTAGATCTTCTTCCCGTCCCCTATGCAGGGGACGCCGCCGAGGTATCGAGCCGTAGCTGGAACACATCCATCAGTCAAGTTGCAAACAGTGAACCTGCTTCGGTTCTCGACGACCCAGGCAGGGAAATGGATCATTCCAGGGCGCGCTCGCGCACGGAGCGTTCGCCTAAATTTAAGTACAACGGCAGGAGCTGTATTTTGAGTCAGTAACCGCCGTCGATCAGGTTAGACACCGAAAGATTCAAAGAAGTTGTGGGTGGATTAAAAAAGATCGTTGAAAATTCCGCGGATTTCTACCGTACGGGCATTACCTGAAAACGGTGTCCCGGCTCGTCCGCCAGTCGATGGTTATCAACCCGACACTGCGGGAACCAATTCTACATGGCGTACTCCCGATGCAGGTTCAGGCCTCAGACCGGACGTACCAAGGCGGTTTCGGAATAACGTATCTGCATCCAGGACAGAAGTCTTTCGCCCGCTAAAGCGGGCTGGGGTGTGGATTCTGCGTCCGATCCCCCAGGCTCGCGCCTGGGGCTAGCGTCTTTTGCCCGCTGCGCGGGCTCGGGACACGGATTTCTGCATTGTTCCCTCGCGCCTGGAACTACCGCTCTGGAGATTTTCGACGAGCCCAGCACCTTCCATTGTTCCCTCGCGCCTGGGGCTAGCGTCTTGACCGGATGCAGCAGGTCAGAAACCGCTTTAGAACACTTCCGAGCGCACACCCGCGGGAATCGGCACATGCTTCAGCAGGCCCAGCTCTCCGGCCAGAAGTTCCAGCTTGGCTCGCGTAGCCGCCGCGGGAGGCACAAGCGGCAGCCGCACGGTATCCCCGCACCGCCCCATCAGGTTCAGCACGGTCTTCACCGGCCCCGGATTCGACTCCCAGAAGTTGGCTTCGAACAGACGCGAGTACCGGCGCTCCAGCTCGCGCGCCTCGTCCCAGTTGTTGTCGAGCGCGGCGCGGATCATGCGCGCAACCTCGGCCGGGGTCTCGTTCGAGGCCACGCTGATGAGTCCGTTCGCGCCGACGGCGATGGCCGCCAGCGCCAGGTTGTCGTCGCCGGAGAAAATCTTGAATTCACGCGGCAGTATGTGCGACAGCTCGGCAAACTGCGTGAGCTTGCCGCTGGCTTCCTTGATGGCCTGGATATTGCCGGCTGCCGCAGCCAGCCGCGCCACCGTCTCCGGCTCAAGATTGGCAGCCGTGCGGCCCGGCACGTTGTAGACGCAAACGGGCAGCGGATCGACTTCGCGGGCCAGCGCCAGGAAGTGCTGGAACTGCCCCTCCTGCGTGGGCTTGTTGTAGTAGGGATTGGCCGAGAGCACCGCCGCTACACCGGGCACGCGCCGCAACTGCGCAGCCAGCCGCACCAGCACGCGCGTGCAGTTGTGCGTGCAGCCGGCCCAGACGGGAACGCGTCCCGCTGCGGCGTCGATGACCAGACGCACCGTGCGCAGCCACTCTTCTTCGTCGAGAGTCGCCGCCTCGCCCGTCGATCCGCAGGCGACCAGAAAATCGATTCCCGACTCGATCTGCCAATTCACCAGCGCCCACAGCGCCGGTTCGTCCACCGATCCGTCGGCCCGGAAGGGCGTCACAATTGCGGTACCACAGCCTATCGTTTCCATAACAGGTCAAGTTTATATCGAAAGGCGGGCCTTCGCCCGGCGAGGCGTCCGCTCAATGGGCAGCACTCGCAGATCCGCTGGCGCGCGCCTCGTATTCGCGGTCGAGCAGGGACATGAGGCGTAACGAGACAAACTCGCCGTCGCGGTACTCAGCCTCGCGCAGGACGCCCTCATAGACGAATCCGAGGCTCTCGTAGAGATGACGCGCGCGGGTGTTGTCGTCGCAGACATCGAGCCACAGCCGGTGCGCTCCGAACTCTTCAAAGACCATGGGCATCAGTTCCTGCATGATTCTCCGGCCCAGACCTTGGCTTGGCGTTGCGACTACGATGCGCTTGAGCTCGATCGCGCGGCTACTTTCGGCCAGACCGCGCAGGATGGCGAAGGCCAGCAATTCGCCGGATTCTGTCTGGCTCACGAAATAGCGGGCATCCGCGCTGGCCATGGTTTGGCGATGGTGTTCTTCCGTCCACCGGCCGACAAAGCAACGAGCTGCGAGCAGGCGCTCAATCGCGGCGATGCCCGGGATATCCGCGGGCTGGGCGGGGCGAAGAATCTTGGTGCTCTGCATCGGTTCTGGCCTGATTACAGCTGATCGAAGATCCCGCGGAAGTCAAAGGCGCCGGATTTGCCGCAGAGCCACTCGGCGCCGCGGACTGCGCCCAGAGCAAAGCCGCGCCGACTCTTCGCGTCGTGGCGCAGTTCCAGCGTGTCGCAGTCGCTGACGGCGCGGACAACGTGCTCGCCCTTGGCGTCGCCCACGCGGTGCGACTCAATAGGAACATCGGCCCCCGGCCGCGCAGCGATAACGATCTCCTTGAGCGTGATCGCCGTGCCCGAGGGCGCGTCGAGCTTTGAGGTGTGGTGCGTCTCGTCGATGGAGAACCGGTAGCCTTCGAGTTTGGCCAGCTCCGCCGTCAGCCTGAAGAGTTTCTGCACGCCGATAGAGAAGTTTGTGCCGTAGAGCAAACCGCCGCCACGCTGGATGGCCAGCGCCTTCATATCGTTGAGATGCTCATACCACCCCGTCGTTCCCACTACGATGCGCCCGCCGAGCGCGAGCACCGCGCGCATGTTCTCGACAGCGGCTTCGGGAGCGGTGAAGTCGACCACCACATCCACGCCGGCCAGGTTCGGCGCGGTGAGTGCCGATGCGTGCTCGTTCTCGTTGATATCGAGCGCGCGCACGCCGTGGCCGCGCTCGCGGGCCACCTCCGCGGCGAGCGAACCGGTCTTCCCTTTGCCAAGTACGAGAATCAGCATGTGCTAAGCTCCTAGCCGCAAGCTACTAGCCCCTAGCTCAAAAAACTGTTGACGAACATTTTTGGTCTCCCACCCTTTCCGCACAAAACGCGGAAAGGATGGGGCACCCAGCCAATTGCTAGGAGCTAGAGGCTAGAAGCTGTTTTCTCGCTTCCACGTCGAAGATCGCGGGGTCGGGATCGCGGAAAAACGCAGCGTGCAGCGACCGCACCGCCTCGTCGGCGTCGTCCTCCTCGATCATGAAGCTCATGTTGATCTCGCTCGCCCCCTGCGAAATCATGCGCACGTTGATGTGGCGGATGGCGGCGAACACCTGCGCGGCAATGCCATTCTGCCCGCGGATGTCCTCGCCCACCATGCAGACGAGCGCCTTCTTGCCCTCGTAGGTCACATCCGCCAGCGCGCTGAGGTCGTCGGCGATCTGGGGCAGGCTGGCATTCGAGTCCACCGTCAGCGAAACCGAAACCTCGCTGGTCGAAACCATGTCGACCGGGCATTTGTGCTTGTCGAAAACGGCGAAGACCTTGCTCATGTAGCCGTGCGACATCAACATGCGGCTGGCTACAATGTCGATGATGCTCAGCTTCTTCTTCACCGCGATCGACTTGAACGGGCTCCTGCAATGCGGCGCCACCGAGATGATACGCGTACCCTCGCAGGAGGGGTTGCGGCTGTTCAGCACAAGGACGGGAATGTTCTTCTTGACTGCCGGCAAAATGGTGGCCGGGTGCAGCACCTTGGCGCCGAAGTAGGCCAGCTCGGCCGCTTCTTCAAAGCTGATCTCCTTCACACGCAGAGCGTCGCGGCACACGCGCGGATCGGCGGTCATAATGCCGTCTACATCGGTCCAGATCTCAATGGTCTCGGCGTTGAGTGCGCCGCCCACCAGCGCGCCGGTGTAGTCGGAGCCTCCGCGGCCGAGGGTGGTGGTCACGCCCGCCTCGTTGGAGGCGATGAAGCCGCCCATCACCGGCACTTTGCCCTGCGCAACCAGCGGCACCAGTATCTCCGCCGCGCGCTTGTCAATGGCTGCATCGAGCGGCGCGGCCTTCTGAAACTCCGAATCGGTGATGACGATTTCGCGCGCATCCGCGTGCGCCGCGTCGATGCCGCGCTCGCGGAAAGCATCGGCCACGATGCAGCTGGAGAGGCGCTCGCCGTAGCTCACAATCAAATCGGAGATGCGCGGCGTGAGCTCGAGAATCGCCGATAGCCCGCGCAGCACCTCGTCCAGCGCGTCAAAGTGTTCGTCAATGAGCTGAATCAATGCGGCGCGCGCGGTCTTGTCTTGCACCAGTTCGGCCGCAGTGTCGCGATGCCGCGCCCTTAGCCGCGAACTGATGGCCAGCGCTCCGGCGCGGTCGCCCTGCGAGGCTGCCGCCGCCGCGCGCAGCAACTGGTCGGTCACTTTGGCCATGGCGCTGACCACCACCACGGGGCTTTTGCCAGTGGCTACGCGCCCGGCAACAATCGCCGCGGTGCGCTCAATGGCGGCCGAATCCTCCACCGACGTGCCGCCAAATTTCATCACGACTAAACTCATGCCAAACTTCCTATCGTTCCTTTCCGCCGGGCGCCCCCGGTCTCGATCGTAAGACCTGGGAATGACCACGCCCACCGCGCCGCGCCGGCTTATCCGCGCGCAGCCGTTACCGCCGCGGACTCCAGCTTACCCAGGCTGGCCAGCATCTCGGCATTCAAAATCGTTGCTCCGGCCGCGCCGCGCACGGTGTTGTGCGAGAGCAGCACGAACTTCCAGTCCAGCACATTGCACGGGCGCAGGCGGCCCACGGTCACCGTCATGCCCTTGCCGCGATTGCGGTCGAGGCGCGGCTGCGGACGATCGTTCTGCTCCACCCACTGGATCGGCTGCTGGGGAGCGAACGGCAGTCCCAGTCCGGCAAGCGGCTTGAACTCCGACCAGGCGGCGAGAATGTCTTCGCGCCGGACTTCCCTGCCCAGCTTCTTTCCCAGCTTAATCGACACGCACTCCGTGTGACCGTCCACGACCGCGACGCGGTTGCAGTGGGCGGTCATCTTCGCGGCCAGCGGCGTCACCACATGGCCATCCAGGCTGCCCAGCAGCTTGAGCGTCTCAGTCTCCATCTTTTCTTCTTCGCCGCCGATGAATGGAATCACGTTATCCAGAATGTCCATCGACGCGACGCCGGGATACCCCGCGCCCGAGACAGCCTGCATCGTAGTCACGAAGATCTGCTCGATGCCGAACCGCTCTTCGACGGGTTTGAGCGCCAGCACCAGCCCCATCGCCGAACAATTGGAGTTGGTGACGATGAAACCGCCCGACGCCTTCCGCCATGGCTGCTCCTCGATCATCCGCAGGTGATCGGCATTCACTTCGGGCAGCACCAGCGGCACATTGGGAGCCATACGGAAGGCGCTGGAGTTCGAGATCACGGCGCAGCCGGCCGCGGCAAATTTCGGCTCCATCTCACGGGCGATGGCCGCATCCACGCTGGCGAAGAGTATCTTTGGCGCGGCATCGGGCTCGGCCGGCGACACGACCATCCTGGCGATGCGTTCGGGCAGAGGCGTATCCAGCCGCCACTTGGCGGCCTCGCCATAAGGTTTGCCGCTGGAGCGGTCGCTGGCCGCAAGCCACGCGACCTCGAACCACGGATGGTTTTCGAGCAGTTGAATATAGCGCTGGCCGACCATTCCAGTCGCGCCCAGGATGCCGATTGGGTATTTGTTTTTCATGTCCTTAACTTTCCAGTGTACAGGAGGTTTGGTGCGTCCGCAGCGGCGCGGAACGCCGCCCCAGCCACTTGAGGCTTCTGCACCGATCGCCGGCTGCCGCAACACGGCAAAGCAGCCTTCATCCGGCCCGGAGAGGCCCGCCCGCAAACTCAAGCTTTGCTGCCCTTGGCCGATACATGCTGGCAGAAACGCCTTTGCATGAACCTTCGCCAGATCACTTCCCGGGACCCGTCGCACTCCTCCGGCGGCAAAGCGGCCGAGACGCCGAATTCGGAGAGGTTCCTTACGCTTGTCGTCGAGGGCGCGGCACTGGGCGTTCCCGAGGTCGACGGCGAAGCGTACAAGGAATTTCGCGAGCGCGTGGCCAAGTCGGCGCTACGGCTCCCCGACCACATCCCCGACGAGGAGAAGCTGGCCCAGATTCGCGCTGTTCTGCATGAGTTTGAGAACTATCGCGACCGGAGCGACGGGGAATTGCGCAATCGCACCACGGAATGGCGCGCGTTGGTGTCGTTGCTCTTCACGGAGTTGTTGAAGAGCCTGGGCATCGTTCCCTCCGCCGCCAACGCGGAACAACTGCTGCGCAAGATTGCCGGCGTCACCTCGTCGGCAAGCATCGAGGACTATCGCCAGAAGATGGAGTCGTTCCTGCACCCGGACGGCGCCAACTCCACTCCCGCGGAGGCGTCGCAATTCCAAACCGCCGACCACACCACCGCCAACGACAATGCGGCGGGCCTGCGCGGCGGCGGTAGCGCCATCGAGCACGTCAAACGCATCCTTGAGGGTGGAGGCAAAGGCTTCATCGTCCTTTTCCGTCTGAGTTGCCTCAACATGATCAACCAGCGCTTTGGCCCCGAAGCCGTGGAGGACTGCCTGATGGCCGTGGCCGCCTTCCTCACCCAAAGCCTTCACTCCGACGACGCCATCTACCACTGGAGCGACTCGTCGCTGCTGACCATTCTGCAGGGCCGCGCCAACGAACAGATTCTCACCGCGGAGCTGGAGCGCATCGCCATGCAGAATCGAGAAGCAGCGGTCAACATCGGAGGCCGCTCCACCATGCTCCGCATCCCCATCACCTTCGACCTGACCCCGATCGAGCGGCTCCAGTCTGCTGAAGATCTCTACAAAATTACTTTGCTGACCAATGGCGGGAGAGCGCGATGAACGAGATTCTTGAAACCGCCCCCGCCACGGCCGAATCTGCATTCTTGCTCGACATCGACGACCTGCCGCTGCCCTATCTCGAGATGAACGCCCGCGGCATCATCACCCGCGCCAACCGCGCCGCTCTCGCCTTGCACCATCCCGAACAGGGCGAGCTTATCGGCAAAAGCGGCTGGGATATGATGGCCATCGACGAAAAAGATCTGAGCTACGCAACTTTCCTGTCGCACATGGCCTCGGGCGAAGAGCTGCCGGTCATCTCGCGGTCTCTCTTCGATCGTTCCGGCACCTTCCGCGTCTACGAAATCCATGCCGGCCTAATCCGCGACGCCGAGGGAAAGCCGGCGGGAATGCGCATGCTCTGCGTAGACGTAACCGGTGCGAGGAAGGCTCTGGAAGACGCCCGCCGCGACTGCCAATGGCTGGTGAGCGCAATGCAATCGCTGTCTGAAGCCTGTATTCTCGCGGATGCACTCGGCACCATCCGTTCCATGAATCGCGCCGCCGAGGAACTCTCCGGCTGGTGCGCGTGCGACCTGACGGGCATGGCGATGGAAGAACTCCTGCCCGTTCAGGCGTTCCCGCCCGGCGGCAGCACGCTTCTCGATTATCGCGCCATGCTCGAAGGCGCATGCAGAGGAACCGCGGGCGTCCTGACCCGCGAACGCAAGGAGTTGAGGGTTGAGATCAGCACCTCACCCATCGTTGACAGGGAATCGGGATCCGTCAGCGGCGTGGCTGTGCTGTTGCTAAAGACCGGCGGCGCGGCCTAGTTCTGCGCCATCGCCGCCAGCACCGCGCCGGTGAATTGCGTTGTCCCCGCCGTGCCGCCCACGTCGCGGGTCAGCGATTTGCGTTCGGCATACACCGTCTCCAGCGCCTTCTGCGCTTTGTCGGCCGCAGCCGCTTCGTCCAGGCGCCGCAACATCAGGATCGCCGACTGCAAGAGCGCCGTGGGGTTGGCCACATCCTTGCCCGCAATGTCGGGCGCCGAACCGTGCACCGCCTCGAAGATCGCGCAATCCACGCCCAGATTCGCTCCCGGCGCCAGGCCCAGCCCGCCCACCAGGCCAGCGCAGAGGTCGCTCACAATGTCGCCGTAGAGATTCTCGAGCAGAAGCGTGTCGTACTGAAAGGGATTCATCACCAGTTGCATGCAGGTGTTGTCGATCAGGTGCTCGCCATACGCGATGCCGGGAAACTCTTCGGCCACCTGCCGCGCACAGCGCAGGAAAAGCCCATCGGAGAGCTTCATAATGTTGGCTTTGTGAATGGCGTGGATCTTCTTGCGCCCATGCTTGCGCGCGTACTCGAAGGCGAAGCGGGCGATGCGCGTCGATCCCTTCTCCGTGATCACCTTGATGCTCTCGACCACGCCCGGAACCACCTCGTGCTCCAGGCCCACGTACTCGCCCTCGGTGTTTTCGCGGACGATCACAAGGTCCACGCCGGGATATTTCGTGTCCAGGCCGGGCAGGTTGCGAATAGGCCGCAGATTGGCGAAGAGATCGAACTTTTTGCGCAACGTGACGTTGATGCTCTTGAAGCCGCCGCCGATGGGCGTCGTGACCGGGCCTTTGAGGGCCACACGGTTGCGCTCGATCGATTCGTAGAGCGCCGCGGGAATATACTCGCCGTGAATCTCGAAGGCTTCAGCCCCGGCGGCAAACCGCTCCCACTCGAATTTCGCGCCCGTGGCCTCGAGGATGCGCACCACCGCCTGCGTGACTTCGGGACCGATGCCGTCACCGGGGATCAACGTGACTTTATGTGTCTTTTTCTCTGCCATAATCTCCTCTTTAGCTTTCAGCTTTCAGCTATCAGCTATCAGCCTCCAGCTGCTCGCGGCGCAATGGATCCTGGCGATCAATGCGAGTGAAGCATTTGGCATGGAGGCCAATGCAGTGCACTAAGCTGGACGAACTGAAAGCTGATAGCTAAGAGCTTGCCTTTTTCTTCCCGTGGCTCGCGAGCAGTCCCTCCAGCTCTTCCTTGAACTCGCGCACGTCCTTGAAGTCGCGATAGACCGAAGCGAAGCGGATGTATGCTACGGTGTCGAGGCCCTTGAGGTGCTGCATGATGAGCTCGCCAACCTCGGCCGTGGTGCGTTCGCGCTCGGGAGCATCAATCAAGAAGCTCTCCGCGGCGTCGACGATCTTTTCCAGTTGGCCCGACGAAACCGGCCGTTTCTCGCAGGCGCGCAGCAGGCCGCTGAGCACTTTTTGCCGGTCGAAGCGCTCGCGGCGACCGTCCTTCTTGACCACCATGTATGGAATTTCGTCGATGCGCTCGTAGGTGGTGAAGCGCCGGTTGCAGCGCTCGCACTCCCGCCGCCGCCGGATCGAGTCGGCCTCTTTGCTCTCGCGCGAGTCCACTACGCGATCCTGCCCGAAACCACAATAGGGACACTTCATTCTATGCCCGATTTTACGGCATCAAACAGCGGGCAGGGCCACCAATCGCCGTCATCTCTTTCCTGCCCCAACGCAACAACGGCCTGAGAACCCCTGTTCCCAGGCCGCTGCCGGTGATCTGTTGGGATTGGACTAAGGCCATCGCGCTACCGCGAGAGCCAGAGCCACGACGGAGAACCCTCCGCCTGGTCTTATCTGAGTCTTGGGCGCGATGCCCTAGGCCTCAGTCACCTCACGTAAGTACCAACTCGAAGAATCTTTGCTCATAGGCTGGATCAACCTCCTTTCCCGTGTAAGGCCAAGCTACGGCCTCTGGCGCCGTCCCGTCAAGACCGGCCTCCGTCCCCTGATTCCCTCTCCCATGGAGCCTTGTGGTGTTCTCGGGGCTACTTTTGGCACAGCCGCTTGGCCTGAGTGAATGCCTCGCTACGGAACCCCGTATTGGCGTGCATCTGCCCTCAACACGTCTGCGCCCGCTGGAACTCTACCTCCACGCCCAGCCGCTCAAGCAAACGGACTACGGCTCGCCCGGTCTCAGGAAACGGCGTGTCGTTATAACAGGTTACGAAGAGAGAAGCGGGCGTAAAATCACCCGTTACAGACGGCAGCAGCCAGGAAACCGCATAATATCCCTTAAGAAATCAATTGCCTATTGCAACGACGGCCTCCTGACTGGCCCTTTCCATCCCTACCCGGCGAGCCGGCGTCTTGCCCCAGCCGCGCGCTAGCCGCCGTCGCTCCGCTCCACTTTCTGCATCCCTAAGTTCCAATTCTCTTTGTTCCTTCTTCTCAACATTCTTCGCTCGTCGCCGTCTAATTACAACGAGCCTTTGGGGTTCATCCCGCGGCGCGCCTGTATTTTATTCCTGCCTTCATCCGGCTTCATTCGTTCGTTGCCTGGCACGAATTGCCCGATTACGGGTTCCATTGTGCATTTTGGGGGACACTTTCCCCAAAGCAGCACGGCAGGCGGCGCACCTTGGGCCTTGTCGTGTGTTTTCCAGTTGATTTTCGCCTGACTGATTATGATGGTGTTGTCGCCCACCTCCGCCGCTTTGCTCAACGGGCTCGGCGATTCGCCTTTTTTGCCGCCAACGATAACTCCTCAGGTTTTCGAGGGTTTATCTCACTCAAGAAAGGGTTTAGGACATCCCCAATGATCAATTCGCGCGCTCTTCCCCTGTGCGTTCTGGCCAGTATCGTTCTCTGCTCCGCGGCATCGTTGGCCCAGCAAGCCGCACCCGCCGTCCGCATCTTGACCCCGATTGACGAAAGTCAACTTGTAACGCTCAAAGGCAACACCAGCCCGCGCGCGAACGCCAAAAACGATCGCGGCTCCGTGAGCCCCGGCCTCATTCTGCCCGATCTCACGCTCGTCCTGAGCCGGAGTCCGGAGCAAGAGGCCGCGTTCGAGGCATTTATCAGCGGTCAGTACGACTCCAGCTCGCCCGACTACCACCAGTGGCTCACGCCCGCTGAGATCGGCGAGCAGTTTGGTCCCGCCCAGGCGGACATTGCGACCGTTACCGGTTGGCTCACGAGCCGCGGATTCGCAATCAAGAGCATCGCGCCCGACCGCATGACCATCCGCTTCAGCGGCGCTGCCGCACAGGTCGAAAGCGCCTTCCACACCGAGATTCACAACCTCTCAGTGAACGGCGCCCCGCACTACGCGAACATGAGCGATCAGCAGATTCCCGCGGCGCTCGCGCCGGTGGTCGTGGGCGTCAAGCAATTGCATAACTTCCTGCCGCGTCCTCTGCACAGACTCAATGGCAAGGTACAGTTCAATCGCGAAGCGGGTCAGTGGCAACGTGTCACAAATTCCACAACAACGAACACTCCGTCAGGTTCGTCCAACGCGCCTGCCATTTCTTCAGGCCCTCGCCCGCTGTTTGGCATCAACGGCAACAACGGAGGCTACCCCTACCTCGTAGAGGACGTGACTCCCTGGGATTTCGCTACGATCTATAACGTCATTCCGGCCTGGAACGCAGGCTACACGGGCGCCAACCAGACCATCGCCATCGCCGGAACCAGCCTGATCGCGCAGAGCCCCATCGGGCAGGGCTCCGGAGTTTCCGAAACCGGCAACGACGTAGCCAACTTCCGCTCTATCTTTGGTCTTCCGGCTCTCACCAGCTTTCAGCAAATCGACACCAAGTACGGCCCAGCGGCTACCGAGTGCACGAGCACAAGTCCTTACGCGCTCTGCGGCGTTGGCGATCTGGAGGAGAACTCCATCGATGTCGAATGGTCCGGCGCCGTGGCCACGGGCGCTTCGATCGATCTTGTCGTCACTGGCCAGAACTCCGAAGGAACCGTCGACACGGTCTACGATTCCGGTCAGTACATTGTCCAGAACGAGACGGCAAGGATTCTCAACCTCAGCTACGGCCTGTGCGAGCTCTACCAGGGTACGGCGGAGAACGTCGCATATTACAACCTGTGGCAGGACGCGGCAACCGAGGGCATTTCGGTCTTTGTGGCCGCGGGCGACTCCGGCTCGCCCAGTTGCGACCAGGGCGGCGACTCCATCGGCTGGCCCTATTCCGCGCAGCACGGCCTCTCGGTAAGCGGCCTCGCATCCACGCCCTATGACGTAGCCGTAGGCGGAACCGACTTCAGTTGGTGCAAACCAATCGTCAATTCCAGCGGCTTTCTTGTAGGCTGCCCAACCTCTAGCACCAGCCAGGGCTCGCCGGCTTACTGGTCCGCCAGCAACAATATCAGCACTGAACCGTATGAAAGCGCGCTGGGCTACGTTCCTGAGACGCCATGGAACGATACGTGCCTGAGCCCGATTATTGCCGGTTACCTGGAAACTACCGCGACTTATTTCAGCATTGCCGGCGTGAACAACGCCGAAGCGTCCTGCAACTTCGTCCAGAACGATTGGTACAACATTTATTCGGTTGTAGCTCCCGGGTTTATGCTCGCCTTCTATGTGGATACCGTTGGCGGCGGCGGCGGAGCCAGCAACTGCGTGGTCAACACTACCAATCCCGACTCCACGACTGCTGGCGTCTGCTCGACGGGCGCTACGACCACAGGTGCGGCGAACGGCTCAATCCCCCTCACCAACGACGGGTGGCCTTCACCGTCCTGGCAGGTCAGTTCCGGCGTCACGGGGACGAGCTCCTTGACGACGCGCGCCATTCCCGACGTGAGCTTCTTCGCCGGCGACGGCACGCTCTACAGCGCCTACCTCTTCTGTGTCTCGGCGACTGGGACTTGTTCCTACAGCGGCATCTCAGAGAACACAGCGGAGGAGGCTGGAGGGACATCGTTCGGCTCTCCCGCCATGGCCGGCGTCATGGCGCTCATCAACCAAAAGGCCGGCGCGCCGCAGGGTTTGCCCAACCCTGGGCTGTACAAGCTGGCCTCCCAGCAGACTTACGCAAACTGCAGCGCTGAAACCGTAAAGGCCTCCAGCCCAAGTTGCTACTTCCAGAGCATCGATGAGGGCACCAACGCCATGCCCTGCGACCTGGGGGCTAGTCTCGGCGGCGCCGTTTACGACTATGGATGGATCCTCCCTCCGGAAGCCCCGGTGTACGCAGGCACCACCTCGCCGAACTGCACCGCGTTGAACTCGGGCGACACGGTGGGTACCCTCGTCAGTTCCGGCACCACCCCGGCCTATAACGCAACCGCCGGCTACAACCTGGCCACGGGACTCGGCTCCCTCAACGTCTACAACGTGGTGAGAGACTGGGTTTCCGACGCGGGCACCGCCAGCTCCACCCTGGGCGTGACGCTTAACCCGACCGGCACCATCTCCGCCAACACCTCGCTCGCCGTTACAGTGACGGTCACGGGCTCCGGAAGCCTTGCAGCGCCCACTGGCTCGGTTGTGGTCTCCGGCGGAGGATACGGCGCGGCCGGAACACTCGCAGCCGTCACCCCGGCAACCACCCCGGCAAGCAGCTCGGTAACGATCACCATCCCGCCCAGCAGCCTAGCCGTTGGCTCTGACACTTTGACAGTGACCTATAGCGGCGACCAAACCTACGCGTCCACGAACACCACGGAAAGTGTAACCGTGGCCGCCATCACGCCCACGATTCTGGTTTCGGCGCCGGCAAGCGACAATGTCCAAAATCCGGTTTATGTCACAGTCACGGTGAGCGGGCCCGTGGGAGCGGCTACTCCGGCCGGAACTGTGTCTCTGGATGGTTCCACAGCTGTCACGCTTTCGAGCACAGGCACCGCGAACTTCACGATCAACGCCAACGTTCTGACCGTCGGCACAGACACGCTTACGGCAAACTTCAACAGCACCAACAGCACTTACGAGAGCAGCTCGGGAACGGCGACGATCGTCATCGTCAATACCGCCCCGCTTGCGCCTTCGATCGCAGTGACTCCGTCGCCAACCAGCATCGATACCAGCCAGAGCGTCAACGTGATGGTTACCGTAACGGGGAGCGGCGCGCCGCCTACGGGGACTGTAACCCTGTCCGGGGGCACCTATTCCTCCTCGACTGTGCTCACGGGAAGCGCCGCCAGCTTTACCATCCCCAGCGACAGCTTCATGGCCGGAAAACCAACCCTCACGGCGAATTATTCCGGCGATGTGGTCTACCTGTCCGGCACTGCCACCAACAACGGGAACCTAACCGTGACGCAGTCCACCTATTCCTTAAGCGCCTCCACCCCGGCGGCGGTCTCGCCCGGCCTCTCGAGCACTTCGACCATCACCGGAACCGCGAGCAGCACAAACTATACCGGAACGGTAACGCTGAGTTCCTGCACGCTCACCTCGTCGAGTGTAACCAACCCCAACGCCCCACCCACCTGTTCGGTCACCGGGCGGATCACCTACGCTTCGGGCACGCCAACCGGCAGCGGCACGGCCACCGTCTTCACCACATCGGCCATCACGTCCGGGTTGGTCCGTCCGGAGCCGGCCGGCAAGGGCCGCGGATGGCTAGGTGCGGGTTCCGGCGCAGTCCTCGCCCTGCTCATCTTCTTCGGGATTCCGGCGCGGCGCCGCAGCTGGCGCTCTATGCTGGGCATCCTCGTCGCGATGGTAGCTCTCGGCGCGCTGTCCAGTTGCGGCGGTGGTGGCGGAGGCGGCACGACAACCATCCCCGGCACTTCGGCCGGAACGTACACTTTTACGGTAAACGGAACCGGCAACGACCCAGCCAGCACGGTGGAGAGCACTACCTTCACCCTGACCGTGAACTAGCCCCCTTTTCTCACCGGCGCCGCTTTCCGGTTGCAGGAAAGCGGCCGCCGGAACCAATCAGCGGGCCAGCCAGGGGGCATAGCGGATCTCCAATTCGCGCAGTGTGAAACCGCGATCCTCAAGTGGCGTTTTCTGAGAGGGAAACGCCCCTTGGCGCGCCTTTCAAGTTCACACGGGAATGGGCGAACCGCCGTAGAGCACCACACTAGGTGTCGATGCGCTGCGCCAGAACTGCCGTCGCCCGCGCCATAGTGATGCCTCGAAGCAGGAAAACCTTGTTGCGCGACAGCTCGCCTGCGGCCAGCACCACCGCGCTCTTCGGCACGCCAAACGTCCCGGCGAGAAACGCAATCAACGCTTCGTTGGCCCGCCCTTCGAGCGGCGGCGCCTGCACGGCAACCTTCAGTTGGGCCGCCGTTCCCTCGCCGTAGATGCCCGCGATCGCCGTCTTCTTCGCGCCCGGCTGCGCGCGCACCGCGAGCGTCACTCCGTCCGGCGCCGCGCGCAACATCAGTCAAGCTCCGATTCCCGGCTTCGCCGCTCCGCGCGCGGCGTGCGCGCGCCAAACAACGCCGTGCCGATACGGATGCGCGTCGCACCCTCCGAAATGGCCTGCGCGAAGTCTCCGCTCATTCCCATCGACAGCACATCGAGCTTCAAGTTCTTGTGCGCCACCGCCCAACGGTCCCGCAAGAGGCGCAAGCTGCGAAAGCACGCCCGCGTCACGTCCTCCGCCGCTCCCCACGGCGCAATCGTCATGAGTCCGCGCGCCTCCAGATGCGGCCAGTCCGGCAGCCGTTCCAGCAGGCTTGCCGCTTCAGCCGACTCCGGCTCCACGCCTGTCTTTGCCGCCTCGGAGCTCAGCTTCACCTCGATCAGCACCGGCAGCCGTTTTCCGCACTTGCCCGCCGCTTCGTTCAGCCGCTCGGCCAGCCGCACCGAATCCAGCGAATCCACGCCGTCAAAGAGTTCCGCCGCACGCGCCGCCTTGTTCGACTGCAAATGCCCGATCAAGTGGACTTCGGCCGGCTGCCCCGCGCTCCCGCGCAGCGTCGCCAACTCCGGCGCTTTCGACGCAAACTCCTGCACGCGGTTCTCGCCGAACAGCGTAAGCCCCAGCGCCGCGGCCTCGGCAATCGCCTCTGCGGGAAAGGTCTTCGACACGGCCATCAACTCGACTTCGCCGCGCTTCCGGCCCGCCGCGCTACACGCCTGCCCGATCGCTTCTTCCAGCCGTTCGAGATTTTCACTAAGCGCCGTCATCGAGCACCCATCGCCGCTCAGCGCCCGCGCTCTTCGAGATACTTTTCCGCCTCCAGCGCCGCCATGCATCCCGAGCCCGCCGCGGTAATCGCCTGCCGGTAGCGCCGGTCCTGCACGTCGCCACAGGCAAACACGCCGGGGACAATCGCGCCGTTGCGCGTGGCGAACACGTTGTTCGCCGTCCTGATGTAGCCGTCCTCGTCGAGATCGATCTGCCCGGCAAACATCTTCGTATTCGGCTCGTGCCCGATGCCCAGGAAGAGCCCGCTCACCGCCAGCTCGCCGCGCTCGCCGCTCTTCACGTCGCGCAGGCGCAGGCCCTTCACTTCTTTTTCGTCCACGCCCAATACCTCTTCGACAACGGTGTTCGTACGCAGCTCGATCTTAGGATGGGCCATGGCGCGCTCCAGCATGATCTTCGAGGCTCGGAAGGCATCGCGCCGGTGCAGCAGCGTCACCTTCGAGGCAAAGCGCGTGAGGAACATCGCCTCCTCCATGGCCGAGTCGCCGCCGCCCACCACGGCAATGTCCTTATCGCGAAAGAAAAATCCGTCGCACGTGGCGCAGCTCGACACCCCGTGGCCGATCAGCGCCTGTTCGCTGGGCAGTCCCAGCCAGCGCGCGCTCGCGCCCGAGGCCACAATCAGCGTGCGCGTGTGGATCTCGCCGGCCGACGCGTGCAGCCGGATGGGATGCGCGCCCACCTCCACCGAAACCAAGTGCGCAAGCCGGTACTCCGCGCCGAACCGCGCCGCCTGTTTCTTCATGTTTTCGATCAGCTCCGGTCCCTGAATCCCATCCGGCCAGCCGGGAAAGTTCTCAACCAGCGACGTGATGGAAAGCTGGCCTCCGGGCTCGTGGCCCTCCAGCACCAGCGGTTTCAGTCCGGCCCGCGCTGTGTAGAGCGCCGCCGTCAGCCCGGCGCAGCCGGAGCCAAGAATCACCGTATCGCGTATCTCTGTCATGGATCGTCCCGTGTCGATTGTAGACGGAAGAGCCGCCTCGCCGCCGCTCGAACGAGCATCGCGGTTGAGGCCCTGCCTTCGCTGAAGATGAGATGACGCGCAGAATCTATTCGACTCTTAAGGCATTTCTCCCAACCCTCAAGAGTGCCAACCGTAGAGAAGGTTGCCGCTCACTGGTGTTCGCGCCAACTCGACTGTTTGGAATGCCTATATACCATTGGGAGAAATGCTATAGCAGGAAGCTGCTTCCGATGGCCGCAAGACAACCGCGGCGCGCCCTCAGCAGTTGAAAGTTTTCATTTCCTCCTCTCTTTTATGAGTGATTTCTAATCCGCAGGCCTGCGCTCGCGCCCTCCCGTTCCGTTGCAGGCGAAATTTTCCTCGCGGGTCCTCTCAAGCTCCAGGAATCGCGCAAAATCCTCTCACCATGGGCACGGAAACCTCATGAGAGTTGTCTAAGAATCGCCAACACCCTCTGGACACGCGGATGCCGCCCCTCCCACCGTCTGGGGGATCCTGTGCCCATCGCTCAACCCGCGCCCGCCCGCGCCACCTCGACTTGCGCCGTTCCGCCTTGCCGTTGCTCGCTCCGCCGCCGCGTGGTTCTTCCCCTCGCCGTGCCCCTCCTGCTGCTTACTTCCACTTCAGCCTTCGCCGGCGGCCCCAAATACGTGGCCGGAACCAGCTACTTCAACTCCGCCGTCGCAGGCCAGCCCATCCACTGGGCGGGCGGCCAGGTGAACTACTACGTCGACCAGGGTCCGCTCTCGAGCACCGTCACCAACCAGCAGGCCACGGCCATGGTCGATGCCGCCGCCGCCCTCTGGAGCTCCGTTTCCACCGCCGGCGTCACCCTCACGGACAAGGGATCTCTGAACGAAGACGTCAGCGGCTCCAACATCCAGGTCAACTCCTCCGGCACGATCACCGCGCCCGCCGACGTGACGCCCTCGGCCGCCAACTATCCGCTGGCCGTCCTCTACGACTATGACGGCTCGGTCATCGATGCCATCTACGGCTCCGGCACGAGCGAGCCTGACACCTGCCAGGACAATGGAGTCTACGTGTGGATGGACAACCTGAAACCCGACGCCACCATCGCCCACGCCGTCATCCTCCTCAACGGCCGCTGCACCTCGACCGGCAATCTCATCGAGATGATGGGCTACGAGATCGAGCGCGCCTTCGGCCGCGTCCTCGGCCTCGACTATTCCCAGGTCAATCCCGGCGCGCTCGCCAACGGCGAAACCGGCGGCACGCAGGGCTGGCCTGTGATGCAGCCTCTGAGCGGCGTCTGCGGGGCGAGCGGCGGGGAGTGCATCTCCGACCCCACCCTGCTGCGCTACGACGACATCGCCGCGCTCAACCGCATCTACCCCATCACCGCCTCGAACCTCGCCAATTTCCCGGGCAAGGAGCTGACCGCCGCCAACACCATCTCGATTCAGGGCACCATCCGCTTCCGCACCGGCTACGGGATGCAGGGCGTGAACGTGGTGGCGCGCCCGCTCGACGCGGACGGCAATCCCCTCTACCAGTACACGGTCAGCTTTGTCTCCGGCGCCTACTTCAACGGCAACCACGGCAATCCCGTCACAGGCTGGAACGACGCGAGCGGCAACTTGCTCACCATGTGGGGATCGAACGACTCCAGCTTGCAGGGGTACTTCGATTTGAGCGGCATTCCGCTGCCCCCCGGCGTTACCGTGGCCAACTACCAGGTCACCTTCGAGTCCATCAACGCGCTTTACATCCACGAAGACTCCGTGGGCCCCTACACCGAGGGCCAGGTCACGCCTTCGGGCACACTCAACGCCATCACTCTCTCCGGCCTCACGGCCGGCAGCGCGCAAACTCTCACCGTCACCGCCGCGGACTCGGCCGCGGGCGGCTATTCGGACGCCATCGGCAGCGCGACCCAGCCGCGCACGATGCCCGCGGGCGGCTTCTGGTGCGGGCGGCTCAGCCAGGCCGGACAGACCGACTGGTTCACCTTCCCGGTGCGCGGCAACCGCATCTTCACCATTGTCACCCAGGCTCTGGACGAGACCGGCTCTCCTTCCAACTCCAAGGCCATGCCCTCCATCGGCGTCTGGGACGCCTTCGATCCCGCCGGCTCCGCGACCGTCGGCGAAGCGCCCGGCCTGAACGGCCTGGCCACGGGCGAAACCTGGCTCCGCGCCGCCTCCAGCGCCGACGACATTGTGCGCATCGGCGTCGCCGACCTGCGCGGCGACGGCCGTCCCGACTACGCCTACAACGGCTGGGTCCTCTACGCCGATACGGTCTCGCCCACGCATCTGCCCGCATCGGGCGGCTCAATCACGATTCAGGGGATGGGTTTCCGGCTGGCCGATACGGTGCTGGTGGGCGGGCAATCCGCGGTCGTGACCAGCATCTCGCCCAACCAGATCACGGCGATTGCCCCCGCCGCGGCCTCCGGCGTCACCGGCTCGGTGGATGTCGCGGTCGACGACGAACCCTCTTTCTATGCGGCAGCCATTATCACTGGCGGCGTCAGCTATGACTCCGGCACGGGCGACGCGCTCACCCTCGACACGGCGCCCTCGAACACGGTGCCGATTGGCGAGCCTCTTCTCTTTACCGTTACAGCGCTGACGCCGGACCTTACACCGGCCGGCGGCGTTACTGTCATCTACGCAGTCACCAGCGGCACGGCCAAGCTCGGCTGCGGCCTCTCCGTTTGTTCCGTCACGGCCTCGGGCGATGGCCGCGCCACCATGAACCTCACCGCGGTGGACAGCACAGCGTCTATCGTCACCGCCTCGCTCACCAACGGCTCCAGCCTGCAGGCGCATTTTACCGGCGGAACCGCTCCAACCATCGACTCCCTCACTTCGGAGCTTTCGCTCGCCGCCGGCGCCACCTTTTCCTGGACCGTCCAGGCGCTTGTGCTCTCGAACGGTTCTCCCATGAGCGGCCAAACGGTCACCTGGCAATCGGCTTCCAGCGGCCTCGCTGTCTCCGGCTCGGCCTCCGTCACCACCAACTCCAGCGGCATCGCCGCCAAGACGCTGATCGCCGGCCCGCTTACCGAGGGGCAGACGGCCACGATCAAGGCCTGCGTCAACGGCGCCAGCCAGTGCGTCACCTACACCGCCTATGGCGCGCGGCCGGAGTATGCCCTGCTCAAAGCCGTCTCGGGAACCAGCCAGAGCCTGGCCGCTTCGGGGACGCCCAGCCAGATTGTCCTCCGTCTTCTAGATATGGACGGCAACCCCATGGCCGGAGGCACGATTACGCTTTACCAGGCTCTCTACGCGTGGACCTCGCCCTGCTCCGCGCACACGGTCTGCACGCAGGGCGCGCTTCTCGCCACCCAGTCCTCCACGGCCACCTCCGCCGTCGATGGCTCGGTCACTTTCGTCCCCGCTTCGCTCTCCGGCGTCGCCACCAATCTCCTGGGCCTGGCCGCCTCCGGCTCCACGGCAACCGTCAACATCGCCATCGAGCAGCAACCGTAAGACAGTGGTCAGTGGTCAGTAGGCCGTAGTAAGTGAAAAAGCGATCAGCGGCTGCGCGACGCGAACGCACGCCGGCTCCTGTTTCCTGCCGGCTATGCTCAACCTTCGTTGTTTGCTGTTTGCTGTTTGCCGTTTGCCGTTTGCCGTTTGCTGTTTTCTGTCAGGTTGTCCATCACTCCCGCGCCACGGCTGCGTTCTCCACCGTTAGCCACGGCGGCGGCGGCGCAAGATCGGCGATCGTGCCCACCCATCCGGCCTCTTCCCGGCGCATGCCCGCTTTTGCGTAGAATGCTCGGCACGGTTCGTTGTGCGGCGTCTCCTTGTAGCGCCCCACCAGCCGGCATTCCCGCGCCGCCAGCGCGCTCACCGCGTTCAGCAGGGCATATTCGATTCCGAATCCAAACACCCGGCAGCTCAGCACGAACACGGGAATCTCCAATCCCTCCGCCGTTCGCCTCACCACCATTACGCCCACCACGCCCATGCTGCCGAATTTGTCGTTCGCCGCCGCGGTCAACACCCAATGTTCCGCGCCCAATCCCCGCTCCAGCTCGGCCATGGTCACGCGGCTTCCGCACAGGTTGAATTGGCTGGTGCGATTCACCAGCTCCACCGCGCGCTTCAATTCCGCCGTCCGCGCCGCCGGCTCAATCTTCACCGAAAGCTGCAGATTGCCCAGCGCGGCAGCCTCGTCTTCCTGGCCCGTCTTTTGCCCGCCGCTGCTCGCCAAAAACTGCTCTCGCGCGGCGCGCTCGTGATACAGCCGGGTACGGTCCTCCAACTGATCCGCGGGCAGATGCTTCTCCCAGTGCGCCAGCCACCGCCAGGCCGCCGCATCCCGCGCGTCCAGCACGGTCATCGCCGGAAACGCATTCCGCACACGCTCCAGCTCATCGGGCCGGTCGTCGAGGAAGACAAAATCCTTCTCTTTCAGGTCCAGCTCCTCCAGGATGCCCGCCATATTCGGTACTTTCGCCTCCCAGTTGATGCGTGGAGCCACAAAGTCCTGCATGGCGAGCACCGCCCCGGAAAAATCCACATTCGCGGGATCGTTCTTGGAGTTGATGGAGAGCAGCACTCCCTTGTTTCTCAGCCCTTTCAGAATCATCTGCCGTTCGGCGAAATGCTTCACCGGCCCCTCGCCAATCACGCCATCCCACAGCGTGTTGTCCAGGTCGCAAACCACCACTTTCCTGGCCGCGAGGTGCGCCGCCGCTACAATCGCATCCATATAGGGGCCGCGAGCCAGCCCCATGCTCAATGGCGTAGGATGATAGACGTCGCCCTGGAACAAAACTCTTCCAAGCGCAAAATCGCCCGCGGTCCCCCGCAGCGCCTCTTCCTCCATCACGCGCACGCGCCCCTCAAACGCCGCATCGGCGGCAATGCGCTGGATGCTCTGCCTGATGAACGGCCGCGCCTGGATCCGGTTCCTCAGCGAGGACGCATTCTTCGCCAGCCCGCTCCAGAAGCCGAATGTCTGCACCACGCCGGCGGAGTCGTGCACGTAAACCGGGCAGGCAAACTGCACGGCCAGCAGGCGCACCGTCTGCGCCACGTCCTCCAGCATGCGGTCGAGCACGCCGAAGTACTTCGCCCGCGGCCATAATGCCGCGTTCCAGCGCAGCATCTGGTCGTACTCCGGCACGAAGGTGTACGAAAAAGGACTGAAAAAGACCAGGTCGAACGCGCCCCGCGCTAGCCCCCGAATCTCGTTGCGCAGAATCGCCTGCACGCCGTCGTAGCGGTACACGGGTTCGAGCGCAATCTGCGCCTGCGCGCACGGCCCGGCCACGCCGGCCATGATTTCGCTCATCAGGCAGTCGCCCAGGAATAGCGCGCGGAGACTCTTGCGCATGGGCCGCGAGAGCCGTTCGATCAACCGATCCAGAGCCTCGCCCAGCGCCTGCACCGCCTGTGCCGGAACTTCCCTTTTCACGATTCCCAGCCACTTCGGCTTGGCGCGTTCGAGAATTCTGCCCGCCGAGAATACCCCAGCCCCCTCAGGCCGCATCGACGGGTGATTCAATCGGGTCATCCAGCCTGAGAACAGATCCTCCCGCAGCGCATCGGGAGCTCGTAGCCAATCGCCTGCAAGGCCGATGGCTGTTTCCATCAACGCCTGCCACCACCCGTGGAGCTCCACGAAACGATCCGGCAGGAATCCGGCCGACTGGTCCGCCTCCTTCACGGCCTGAAAGAATGCGTCTGCAAGCTCCGCTCGATGCGCATGGAAAGCCCTGGCCAGCTCTTTGCGCGAGTGTCGATCGGCAGCCGGAGTCAGAAAGTTCCCTCCCTGGGAGTACTCACAGTATCTTTCATCCGCCCATTTGGCGTCAGGGCGCAGGCCCGAGTCCTGCCCTGCGTCTACTGGGAAAATGCCGCAAGCACACAAGAGCTGCGGCGCGGGCCGCGCATTGCAGCGCCGATCGCGGATTTCCTTCTGGCCGGCTTCGCGCAGCCCAACCCCACGCCCTACAATAGGAGCGGAACTCACCCGTAGAGGAGCACCATGCCGCTGTCCGGAGAAGCCATCCGCCTGATGAACTACATTGACGATGTCGCCGTCACCCTGCGCCGCGTGCTCGCGGCCGTTCCCACGCTCCCCGCCGATGAGCGCGCCATAGTCGCCGAGCATCTGCGCCACGCCAGCCCCAGCGCCGAGGAAGTGGCCGAGGCCCTCGACGCCAAGTAATCTTTTGTGAAGACCGTCGCCATCATCGGGGCCGGGCCTCTTGGCCGCTGGATTGCGCTAGGCGCGGCCCGCGCCGGTTTTCGCGTCCTGCTTGAGGACGTGATGCCCGGCAATCTTCACCACGCGCGGGAGTCGATCCGCCAGGAACTCGGCCCGCAAGCCTTGCCCGCCGTCTCGTTCGTCTCGACCATCGAAGATGCCGTCCGCGACGCCGACCTGGTCATCGATTGCGTGCCCGACGAGCTCGAATCCAAGCTGGAGATCCTATGGCTGCTCGACCGCATGGCTCCGCCGCGCACTGCGATCGCCACGCCCACGACGCATCTGTCGATCACGGACTTGGCCGCCTGCACGTACCGGCCGGAAAAATGTATCGCCATCGCAGTCTCGCCTGCGGCTCTCACGGCCGGCGCAGAACCCGATCTTCTGCTGCGCGCCGCCCCGGCCACCAGCGACGAAACCGCCGCACTTCTCGTCGATTTCTGGACGCGGCTGGGATTCCGCCCGGTAGTCGAACGCTGCCTCGCCTAGAATTTCCGTTTTGCCCGATCCCCGATCCCTCCCGCGCTCACAACCGGCAGATCAGCAGCTCGCGCTGGTCGATCATCTCCGGCGGCAGGTGGTCGTGCAAGTCGATAAAGAGCTCTTCGTGCGCGATCAGCTCCTTGCGCCAGGCGCTGCCGCTCACCTCCTGCATCTGCTCAAACTGCTCCCGCGAGAAGTCCAGCCCGGCCCATTCCAGATCCTCGTAGTAAGGCGTCCAGCCAATCGGCGTTTCCTTGCCCTGCGCGCGCCCGTGCACACGGTCCACAATCCACTTCAGCACCCGCATGTTCTCGCTAAACCCCGGCCACAGGAACTTGCCATCCTCGCCCTTGCGGAACCAGTTCACTTGAAAGATGCGCGGAGTCGTGCTCAGCGAGCGCTGCATCTTGATCCAGTGCCGGAAATAGTCGCCCATGTGGTAGCCGCAGAACGGCAGCATGGCCATGGGATCGCGGCGCACCAGTCCCACCGCTCCGGTTGCCGCGGCGGTGGTCTCCGATCCCATCGTCGCGCCCACATACACGCCCGCGCTCCAATTGAAGGCCTGAAACACCAGCGGGATGGTCGTCGAGCGCCGCCCGCCAAAGATGAACGCGCTGATGGGCACTCCCTCCGAATCTTCCCACTTCGCGTCGATGGACGGGCACTGCGCGGCCGGCGCCGTGAAGCGGCCGTTGGGATGCGCCGCCTTGGCTCCGGTCTGCTTAGCGATCTCCGGTGTCCAGCGCTGGCCCCGCCAGTCCAGGCACTCGGCCGGCGGCTCGTCCGTCATCCCCTCCCACCACACGCCGCCATCCGGCGTCAGCGCCACGTTGGTAAAAATCGAGTTCCGGCTCAACGTTGCCATCGCATTGGGATTGGTCTTCGCGCTCGTTCCCGGCGCCACGCCAAAGAACCCCGCCTCAGGATTGATGGCGCGCAGTTGCCCATTGGCGTCCGGCTTGATCCACGCAATATCGTCGCCGACGGCCATAATCTTCCAGCCCTTGAACGCGTCAGGCGGAACCATCATGGCCAGGTTGGTTTTGCCGCACGCCGAGGGGAACGCCGCAGCCACATATGTTTTCTCGCCCTGCGGCGATTCCACTCCCAGGATGAGCATGTGCTCGGCCATCCAGCCTTCGTCGCGCGCGATGTTTGAAGCGATCCGCAGCGCGAGGCACTTCTTTCCCAGTAGCGCATTGCCGCCGTAACCCGATCCGTAGCTCCAGATCTCGCGCGTCTCAGGGAAATGCACGATGTACTTTGTGTTGTTGCAGGGCCAAGGCACGTCCTTCTGCCCAGGAGCCAACGGCATGCCCACCGAGTGCACGCACGGCACTACGCGCGCGTTGCCGCGGTCAATCTCGGCCAACACCGGCAGCCCGATCCGCGTCATAATACGCATGTTCACCACGACATAGGCCGAATCGGTCAACTGCACGCCGATCCGCGACATGGGCGAGCCCACCGGCCCCATGCTGAAGGCCAGCACGTACATCGTGCGCCCACGCATACAGCCTGCGAACAGCTCCTTCAGCTTCTTGCGCATCTCGAACGGCTCGATCCAGTTGTTGGTGGGCCCGGCGTTGTCCTTTGAGAGCGAGCAAATAAACGTCCGGTCCTCCACCCGTGCCACGTCGCGCGGATCGGAGCGCGCATAGAAGCACCCCGGCCACTGCTCCTGGTTCAGCCGGATGAAGGTTCCCGACGCCACCAGTTCGTCGCACAGCCAGTCGTACTCCTGCTGGCTTCCGTCCACCCAGTGGATCGCGGCCGGTTGCGTAAGCTCCGCCATCTTCTCCACCCAGCGGATCAGATGCTCGTTCGTCGTCAGCGGCTTGGCTAAGCTGGATTCTCCGTGTTTCATCCTTTTTCCCTCTTCTTCAAGCAGGTTCCCGCGGCAGCAGGGCCGATAGGTCAAACGATACAGGTGCACTTTCGACCTGGCCACGTTCTTTAGGGCTGGACAAGTTCGAAAATGCTAGGAATTCTACGGGGGCTTTTGAATCATTTATACGTGATTCGTAGCCCGACAGCAAGACAGCATAGGGCCGGAGCGCCGCGCCCCAGGGCTCGGGACGCGAGCGCACTGTTGCTGCAGAGAACGCCGGTTCTAAAACTGGCCGGGCTCGGAATCGGCCGCCACAGACAATCATGCCACGATTTCCGCTCGTCTCAAGCGCTCTGGCTTGTTGTCTGCGAACGGCGACGGCAAGCCACACCAGGGAAGATCCACTCATCCCTTGCACGGGGGTCTCTTCGCTCCCGAAGTGAAGGCCGGGCGCACCATATCTTCTCATCCGATTTTGTTCTCCTCTCTCTGCGCCATACAATGCATACAAGGCTCTGGGGAATCGGCAGTGGACGCTTTCACGATCATGCGGATTGCCGGTCACAGCCGTGTGGTTGTTTCTCAGAGACACGTTCATCCGTCACCAGTAGCTGTAGAGCGCGCTTTCGAGCGGCTTCAACTGTCTGGCGATTTTGCTGTATATGAGCCGAAACGGCTGCCAGCCGCTACTGTATCCGCTACACTCGCAGGAAGGGCTGCCGTAAGTCATTGAAGGGCCTGTAGCTCAACGGTTAGAGCAGGGGACTCATAATCCCTTGGTTGGGGGTTCAAATCCCTCCGGGCCCACCATCGTCAAGCTCCTGCGGCGGTACGGATGGCCGCGTTCCAACCACAATCAGCGCCGGCGCGAAGACGCGCCGCCAAACATCGCGGCAATCCTCTGCGCACGCCGCACTCCCAATGTTTGGTCCCGGCGTTTGATGGTGCATTCTTGCTCCCAAGGGTGGAAGGAGGCACTATGGGCCAAGTTTTACATCGGGGCGCCACCACCACAGCGGCGGACCGGAGCCGTCTTATGCGTGCCGTAGTTGTCCAGCACCAGGTGGATGTCGAGCCCCGCTGAAAACGCAGCATCGATCTTCTTCAGGAAATCCAGGAACTCGACCATACGATGGCGTCGATAGCGCTTACCAAGGACGTTGCCTGTGGCGATTTCAAGAGCCGCGACCAAGCTAGTGAGGCCATGTCCCTTGTAGTCGTGGGTGCGGCGCTCCAACTGCTCGGCCTGCTGCGTGGCGAAGAGCGCAAGGTGTGGGGCGACGGGGCTTATCGGGAACTAGGGGAGGACGTCCGCAAGGCCGAGGGGCTGAACGGGCTGGCGCTGCATGCGTGCACGCGCGAGCAAGGCTACAGCGGACAGGCGCAGTGGCATTGGATAGCCCAAGTGAAACAGGCGGTTGGGATTCCGGTGATGGGCAACGGCGACATCCGCACGCCGGAGGACGCGGCGGCGATGGTGGCCGACACGGGCTGCGACGCGGTGATGATCGGGCGCGCGGCGCCGGCGAATCCGTGGATCTTCCGGCAGATTGCCGAGTACACGGCGACGGGCAGCTACGAGCGGCCGACGACCGAGGATCGCTACCGGATGATCCGCGCGTATTTCGAGATGCTGCTGGCCGAGGCCGATGCGACCAAGGATTTGCCGCGCGACGCGCGGATGGGCGATGCCGGGGCCCTCGCGGACAGGTCCATGTCCGTGGGGTGGGATCCGGCGGGAAAGATGAAGCAGTTCGCCACGTGGTTCACGCACGGCGTGCCGGGCGGGGCAAAGCTGCGGGCAGCGATCTATCAGGCGCGGAACGGGGCCGATGTGCTGGGCGGAGTGGAGCGATTCTGTGTGCCGCGAATTGAGGCAGACGAGAGCTTTGAGGCGGAGGCCAACGCTTACAACGAAGCTGCCGTGCAAGCGATGCCGGACGCGGAGATGATCTGCGGTTAGGCTTGGTGATTTCCCATCTGCGCGTGCGGGAAGCAGATACACTCCTCCAAATCCTCGAACATGGCGCAGAGGCGTTGCCCGAGATGCCGGATGAGTGCGCCTATAATGGCCGGTGAGGAGAATTCGCCATGCTGACGAGAAGAGTGTTTGCCACGGAAGCAGCGGCTGGACTGGCTGCGCTGGCGTTGGCGCCGCGCGCATTTGGCAAAGTGAAGGACCGGCCACTGGGCGTGCAGCTCTACACGGTACGCAGCCTTGCCGGCAGGGATTTGGCGGGTACACTCGCGGCGATTCGCAAGATCGGCTACGAGACTGTGGAGACCTCTGGATTGCAGTACACGATGAGCGCGAAAGATCTGCGGCGGGTCATCCTCGACGCGGGGCTGACTGCGCCGAGCGGGCATTTCGGTTACGACGAATTTGCAAGCCGCTTCGGCTACGCCAAAGAACTGGGTCTGGAGTGCATGGTTTGCTCCATGCCTCCGAGGTCTCTGGCTAATTCAGCCGATGGATTCAAGCGCGTGGCGGAGCAATACAACGAATGGGGCGCGCAGTTGCAGAAGATGGGCCTGAGATTCGGCTTTCACAACCACAATCTGGAGTTCAGAGACTACGGCGGCGTGACCGGTCTGGATGTGCTGCTCAAAAACACCGACCCCGCGCTGGTGCAGTGGGAGATGGACTGCTATTGGGTGGCGCAGGCGGGGTACGACCCGGTGGCGATGCTGCGCCAACATGGCAGGCGAATGCAGTCGCTACACCTGAAGGATCGCAAGCCGAACGTGCCGACCTCATTCGACACTGGGCCGGAGTCAGCACATTTTACCGAGGTGGGCGAGGGCACGCTGGACTGGAAAAAGATTCTGCGGCTGGCTGCCGAGAACCATATTGCAAATATGTATGTGGAGCAGGACGTGACGGACAGGCCGCCGCTTGAGAGCCTCGCAATCAGCTACGCGAATCTGGTGAAACTGCTAAGCGCGTAGGTTGCGGGATTGAACATTTGCCGGATTGGCAGGGATCGATCTGCGACGGCAAACGATCAACTCCACATGGTAGGCGAGGCGGGAATCGAACCCACAACCCCCGGCTTAGAAGGCCGGTGCTCTATCCAATTGAGCTACTCGCCCACGGTAATCATTGTAGCTTTTTCGTGCCTGATGCGGGAGCCGCGCGCAGGGCGGCGAACCTGCAGCGACAGCGGTTTTGAGTGCTCGTCATGGTCGATGCTCAGATCAATGGTTGATGCTCAGGTCAGGGCCAGGTACTCGTGGGCCAGCCGCACCACCATCGACCCCTCTCCGACAGCCGATGCTACGCGGTTCATCGCGCCGGCACGGAGGTCTCCCGCGGCAAACACGCCGGGAACGCTGGTCTCGAGAATGAGCGGATCGCGCTGCTCCTTCCAGGTGCGCGCGTACCCATCAGCCGCCATCATGTCCCGCCCCGTGAGCACAAACCCCTTGGCGTCGCGCAGCACTTCGGCAGGTAGCCATTCACTTCTGGGGCGCGTACCGATGAAGATGAACAGCGCGTCGGTTTCCTCGGACTGGGTCGATCCATCGTCGAGCGATAGAAAAACGACGCGCTCGACGTGACCCTCGCCCTCGACGCGCGCGATTTCCGTGCGCGGGCGAAGGTGGATGTTGGGGGTCTTCTCGATCTGTTCAATCAGGTACTGCGACATGGTTTCGCGCAAGCTATCGCGGCGTACCACAATCTCCACTTCCTTTGCGAAGCGCGCCAGATACATGGCGCCCTGGCCCGCCGAGTTTCCGCCGCCTACAACGAGCACTCGCCGGTCGCGGAACTCTGCCGCCTCAGTGGTTGCCGCACCGTAGTACACTCCCGCGCCCGTGTGCTCCGCAATGCCCGGTGCGGGATGTTCGCGATAGGACATTCCAGAGCTGGCCAGCAACGCCCGCGATACGATCTGGCGACCGTCGGCGAGCGTGAGCCGCTTGTATCCGCCGTCGATCGACATGCCGGTCACCTCGAGCGGCACCAGAAACTCCGCACCCAGACGCTGCGCCTGGGAAATTGCGCGCCGCGTCAGCTCACTACCGCTCACACCTGCCGGGAATCCCAGGTAGTTCTCGATACGCGAACTTGTGCCCGCCTGGCCGCCCGGCGCGTGACGATCAAGCAGAATCGTTCTCAAACCTTCTGACGCACCGTAAACAGCGGCGGCAAGGCCGGCGGGGCCGGCTCCGACGATCGCGAGATCGTAGACATCAAACGCGGCCGTCATAGGTTTGCCCAGGCGCTCGGCCACCTGTCGGGGATCGGGGTTGCGTAACACCGGCGTTCCGTCGTCAAAGAAGAGCGCCGGCAGTTCGTCGGCTCCCACGCCGGCCGCATCCAGCAGCGCACGAGCATCGGCATCGTGCGTCACCTCAAGCCAGCGATAGGGAATCAGGTTGCTGGCCAGAAATTCCTTGATGGCGTGGGATTGAGGAGACCACTGATGACCGACCAGCCGCAGTCCCTTCGCTTCCGGCAGAGACTCGGCCTGCCATGCATCCAGCAGATCGTCAACCGCAGGGAATAGCCGTTCCTCGGGCGGTTCCCAGGGCTTGGAAAGATAATGGTCGAGGTGTGCTTCGTTGATCGCCTTCACCGCTGCGTCGATATCGGAGTAAGCGGTTAACAGAACCCTGCGCGCCAGCGGATACACAGGGCGGGATTTGGCTAATACCTCGCTGCCCATCATGCCCGGCATGCGCTGATCGCAGACCACCATGGCCAGCGAATCCCCACGGCTTTTCAGTTCGCGGATGGCATTTAGCGCCTCTTCTCCCGATGCCGCGCTCATCACTGTGTAGTTCTCCCTGTAACGGGAACGAAGATCCCGGCGCACCGCAGCCAGTACCTGCGGATCGTCATCCACAATGAGCAGAACAGGCTTGTTCATCGCGGAACTCCTTCGCTATGGATCTCGGCAATTGGCAGCGTAACCCGAAACTCCGTCCGGCCTGGTTGCGACTCTACTTCAATCGTGCCGTCGTTGTGGCGAACGAGACGCCGGACAATATCGAGGCCGAGGCCCGTGCCCTGTCCCATCGGTTTGGTCGTGAAAAACGGATCGAAGATGCGTTCGCGGATGGGCGCGGGGATGCCGGGCCCATTGTCGGTCACGCGCACTACTACGGCCTGACCGCCGCGGTTCGCTCTGACCTCCACGCGACCGCCATCCGGGATCGCGTCGAGCGCGTTGTCAATCAGGTTTCCCCACACTTGGTTCAATTCGCCCGCGAACCCGCGCACGCGCGGCAAGCCGGCTTCCAGTTCGATTGTCACAGCCGCCGACTTCTGCCCTGCCTTCGCCTTGAGTACAGCTACCGTGTTGCCCAGGCTCAGTCCCAGGTCGACCGGCTCGGCCACCATCGCCTGATCCATGTGCGTGAATCCTTTGATAGCCATGACGAGGCCAGAGACGCGCATGGCTGCTTCCTGGATCTCTGAAGCAAGATTGCGCACTGCGCATCCTGCCGCAGCCCAACGCAACACCGCGTCCAGCGCAGAACCCTGCACAGCTGCGGCGAGCTGGTCGAGCGCCTCGAAGGTGACCTGGGTGTCGGCAAGCGCTTCTGCGCCTGCGGTGTTGAGCCCATGATCGGCAAGCCATCCGGCAATTGCCTCTTCTCGCTCAGCCTGCTGGACAGGAGACCGGACTCCCAGCGGCGCCTTGGCCAGGCAGGCGGCCCGAATCGCGTCCACGGCGGCAAGTTGCGCATCGCTCAACCGGGCAACGCCCAATGCGTGCGTCGCCTCCTCAGCCTCTCCCAACCGGTCTTCAAGCAGCGCCGCACTGCGCTCAATGGCAGAAGCGGGATTATTCAGTTCGTGAGCCAGGCCTGCCGAGAGCTTGCCCAGCGAAATCATCTTTTCGTTCTGCAGGTCGCCGGAGGTGAAGAGTCGCGCACGATCGAGCATAATGTGCACCAGGATCCTGGTCACCTCAAAGCACTCGCGGGTCAGCGCTTGAAGTTCATCCCGGGGCAGCGCCAGAATCTCGGTCGGTTCCTCTGCGACGGCGTCTCCCGGGGGGCTCCCCAATCGCGAATACGGCAACACTCCGGTTACGTCGCCAGCCCGCCAATCAATCGCCTTCTGTGGCCCGGAGCCTCGATCGACCGACAGCGAAACGTGGCCCGACAACACAATGTACAGGCCCTCAACCGGAGCGCCTTTGTGAGACAGCACCCCGCCGGCATTCAGCTTTCGCAGCGTCCCGTGCGCCGCCAGCCAGGCAAGTTCCTCCCGGGGCGCTGTACCCAGCGTCTTGTGCTCCGCAAGCCGCTCAATCAAGTCCAATGCGGTCACCTGTCAGTAGAGTTTGTTCCGGGGGAGGAGGCTACCTCGCTCCAAGGTAGCAGATGGATTTGCCTGCCCGAAAGCTAATTCGGCAAGTTCGAAATGCCGGTCCGAGGCGGCGTTTCCTCAGTGACAGCTTGAAGGTAACGGACGACGGTGGCCTCGGCCCAGTGGACGCCATCCGCGGAGCGGCGGCTGAGGAAGGCGCAGTGGCCTCCGTGGCGCGCTTCGATGAAGTCGATGTTTGGATTGCCAAGGATCCGCGCGCGAGTTTCGGGAAAGAGACGGATGAACGGATCGTCCTGCGCGCCGAGAATGAGCGTGGGAACGGCGATGCGGTCAATGACTCGGGCGCTGGCGGCGCGGTAATAATAGTCGTCGGCATCACGGAAGCCGCAATAGCGGGCGACGATTTTTTGGTCGAACTCGCGGATGGAGCGGATTGGGCCGATGCCGCGGGCTTGGTAAACAGCCGGAAACAGTTCCGATTTGTGGCGAAACCGCCGCATCAGCCCGCGAAGGAAATGACGCTCGTAGATGCGATTGGCCGGTTCGTGAAGGGCATCGGCGCCGGCGGCCAGATCGATAGCCGGACAAACCGTTGCGACAGCAACAAGAGGCGCGCACGCACCCCACTCGCCTGCGAGCTTGAGCACAAGATTGCCGCCCATCGAGTAGCCAACCAGCGCCACCCGCTCGAGGCCGAAGCGCGCAACGAAGTGGCGAACCACGGCATCCACATCGGAGGAGCGGCCAGAGTGATATAGCGTGGGCGTCAGTGCGTCGGCGTCGCCGCAGTTGCGCATGTTCATGCGGACGACGTTCATGCCGGCGGCAAAGGCGCGCACGGCGATGCCCAGGATGTAGCGCGAATCCGACGAGCCCTCCAGCCCGTGCACCAGCACTGTCATGAGCCGCTGGGCGCGCTCCTTCTCAGGCTGCCAATGGCAATGGCAGAGGACGCGGCTGCCATCCGCGGGATCGACTTCAACCGTCTCTGTGACTGTAGCCAGGCGAAATGCGGGCCGAGGAAGAAAGTTGCCCACGATGGTTTGAACGTGGCCGTTCGAGAGCCAGGGATGGGGCTCAAACGCAGTAAGCCACGGCGGGAACCGCTGGGGTCTATGTGTCGATAAGCTGGCTGGCGTCACGGTGTTCGACCCGGCAGATTCGAACATTAAGCGCCATTTTTTCATGGATTTATGAGGGGAAATTGGGGCGGCGGGTGGGGATCGAACCCACGACATCCTGAGCCACAGTCAGGCGTTCTGCCACTGAACTACTGCCGCCATCTGCTAGTCCGATTGTAGCATCGAAACAGAATCACGGGCCGGCCCGGAAGAAGCAAACCGGCCGCCGAGCGATCGAGATGCTACTTCTGCAAATGCCTCCTCGCCGGTGTGCCGGTGTTGTGGCCGATCGCATGGCTGCCACACCAGTGAAGGCCGCGCATGGGAACCGGATAGAAGCCGGATTGGGGTTACAATCGAAAGTGGTTATCGGGGCGTAGCGCAGTCTGGTAGCGCATCTGCTTTGGGAGCAGAGGGTCGGGGGTTCGAATCCCTCCGCCCCGACCATTACAAGCTATTGAGATTTCAAGCGATATAGCCGATTCCTGTCACGCATCTGCTTTTTCCCGCTACAGCACTGTAGTCAAATTTGTAGCGGTCACCGCCTCCTGGTTTTCCAGTTGCATTTCAATGAGACTCAACCGTCCAGGAATCTGCAGTAACTCTCGCAGGATATACGTGCATTCGCCTCAGTTGCGAAGTCCGAGGGAACCGTGTATCTGTCACTCAATTCGAATTGGAGACCCACAGGAAGAGCACGTCCGGATGATCGGGATCCGCATCGTCACATTGGCATGGGGCAACATCGGTGGCATGTAGACGAATGAGCCTGCCTGGGTACTGACCTTGCCTTCTCCCAACTGAGCTTCTGCTTCTCCATCCAAGAAATAGAGGACGGCCGGCGTTGGCGCGGAGTGTGCGTGAAGTGGGGCACGGAGCGGCACACCGGTCCACGTGAGCAGCGCTCTAGTCGTATCGGCTTAGACCCGGTGGCGGAAGCTAACCCCGGGATGCCCGGGCATCGTGAGAAAATTCCGCGCCGTTCTCGCCATCGCCGTGATGTGGTCTGGAGTCGTGCCGCAGCAGCCACCGATGATATTTGCGCCGGCCCGGATCAGCTCTTCGACATGCGAGGCCATATACTCCGGGGTTGCGTTGAATACGACCTTGCCGTACATGATGGTATTCATGCCGGCGTTCACATGAATGAGGAGCGGAACTCCGGGCAAGGCGGCGCGCATGCGGCGCACGATGGGGATCATATCTTCGATGCCAATTCCGCAGTTGGCGCCTACAATGTCGGCCCCGGCTTCGGCGGCTCCGGTGGCCGCCTGTTCCGGCGTAACTCCCGTCTGGGTGAAGAACCCTCGCGGCGTAGCGCCGAACGCGAAGGTGCAAATGACCGGCAGACGGGTGTTCTCTTTGGCGGCGCGAATGGCCTGGGTAGCCTCGGTGAGCGAAGACATGGTTTCGATGCACAGTGCATCGGCGCCGCCTTCGGCCAGGGCCGTCATCTGTTCCACAAAGCTCAAGTAGAGCTGCTCGGCAGAGATCGTTCTGCCCTCGTCTTTCCCCGGCAGAGCCGTTGGGCCGACCGAAGCGGCGACATAGCCCTTGTCTCCCATGGCATCACGCGCCAGCGCCGCCGCCGCCAGGTTGAACTCGCGCACCTTGCCGGCGAGTTGAAACGACGCCAGGCGAAAAGAATTGCCGCCGAAGGAGTTGGTTTCCACGATATCCGACCCAGCCGAGACATACGCGGCCGCGATTCCCCTCACCACCTCGGGATGCGAGAGGCACCAGGATTCCGGGCACTCCTGGCTGCCCAGGCCCGCAGCCTGCAGGTAGGTCCCCATGGCTCCGTCAGAAATCAGAACCTCGCCGCGTGTGATTCTTTCCAGCATCGGCGCTCGATCTCGATTCATAGGCGCAACTCCTTGGCAACACCACCTGTTGCACAGCCGGTTTGGCCTCGAAAATTCTTTGTGCCCGAAATCAGCGTGCGCCCGTTCAAGACTTCAGGTTCTCAGACAGATTCTATGAGAGTCCAATCACGCGCCCCGTCCGGGTATCGATATCGATCTCGTAATAGCCAGGACGAGGCGATAAGCCGGGCATGGTGCTCATCTTGCCCAGCAGCGGGTAAACAAATCCCGCACCGGCGCTGGCGCGAATGTCGCGGATGGGCACGATGAAACCCGTCGGCGCACCCTTCAGCTCTGGGTCGTGACTCAGGCTGTATTGGGTCTTGGCCATGCACACGGGAAGCTTGTCGAATCCCTGCCGGGTGTAGAGGTCGATCTTTTTCTCCGCCTCCGGCGAGTACTCCACGCCCGCGGCGCCGTATATCTCCCGCGCGATGCATTCGATCTTTTCCTTGATGGAAGCTTCGGCGGAGTAAAGAAAATGGAAGTCGTTCGGCAGTTGGCAAGCGGCCACCACGGCTTCTCCGAGCGCCACGGCGCCCGCACCACCCTCGGAAAAATGTTCCGACACCACCGCGTCTTCGGCCCCAGCGACGATGGCGATCTTGCGCAGCAGCGCCACTTCGGCATCGGTGTCGGTGCTGAAGCGGTTCACCGCCACCACCACCGGAATGCCGGACTTGTGCACATTTTCAATGTGCCGGACGAGGTTCGCACACCCGCTTTCCAATAGCTCTAGATTTTCAGCGGTGTAGACGCTCGCCAGGGGCCTGCCCGCAACCACTTTGGGCCCTCCGCCATGCATCTTCAAGGCGCGCACGGTGGCCACCAGGACGGCGCAGTCCGGCGCCAGACCGCTCTCGCGGCACTTGATGTCGCAGAATTTTTCAAAGCCCATGTCGGCGCCGAATCCGGCCTCGGTGATCGCATAGCCATCCTTGCCCACCAGCTTTAAGGCGATCTGGTCGGCCAGGATAGAGGAATTGCCGTGCGCGATGTTGGCAAACGGTCCCGCGTGGACAAAAGCCGGCGTGCCTTCCAGAGTCTGCATGAGGGTGGGCATAATGGCGTCCTTCATCAGCACGGTCAGCGCTCCGCCCACGCCTAGATCGTCGACCGTCACCGGTTCTTCCTTTCGGTTACTGCCGATGACCATACGGCCCAGCCGCTCGCGCATATCCGCCAGACTGGTGGTGAGCGCCAGCACCGCCATGATCTCGCTGGCCACGGTGATATCGAAGCCCGTCGCGCGCGTCATGCCCTTTTCTTCCGGGCCCTGACCGACCGTGATCCCGCGCAGGAAGCGGTCGTTGGTGTCCATCACCCGGCGCCAGGTAATGGTGTCCGGATCGATATCGAGCCGGGCAAAGCGGGAGCGCTCTTCAAGGGTGAGTTCGTTGGGGTCGGTCTTGGCGATGCCCAGCTTGCGCAGGCGGCGGAGCATGACCGGGGTGAAGCGGCGCGCGCCATTCTTGGCGGGCGGACAGAGCCGGTCAAAGAGAACCTCGTCGCTGGCGATTTCGCGCTCATGCAACATGCGGGCGTCAATAGCCGCGGCCAGCAGATTATTCGCCGCCGTGATGGCGTGAATGTCGCCGGTCAGATGCAGGTTGAAATCCTCCATGGGGATGACCTGGCTGTATCCGCCACCGGCCGCGCCGCCCTTGATGCCGAAGGTCGGCCCCTGGCTGGGCTGGCGCAAGCAGGTAAAGACTTTCTTGCCCAGGTGCGCCCCCATCGCCTGGCTCAAGCCCACCGTCGTGGTGGTTTTGCCTTCCCCAAGCGGAGTGGGCGTGATGGCGGTGACCACCACATACTTGCCGTTCGGGAAGCGCTGCAGGCGATCGAGAATCGAAAGACGGACTTTGGCCTTGGTGTATCCGTACGGTTCCAGTTCATGTGGCAGGATGCCCGCCGCTTGAGCAACTTCGGTGATCGCAATGGGCACGGCGGCTTGCGAAATTTCGATGTCGCTGGGGACAACCGCCTTCTTCGTCTCCTTCGTTTGCGGAACTGCTTTCAATCCGGCCGACGGCTCTTCTTCCGTCTGCACACCCATCAGTAACTCCGACATCTTGCTTGCCCCCGCGTTTAGAGCGGTTTCCAGTTCGCGTGTGGCATTTCCGACCCCTTGGCAGTGTGGCATTCCTGACGAGAAAAGCCGCTTAACAAGCGTGGCTGGCCTTAGAGCAAAAGGAAAATCGCCGCAACGAGAATTTTTCCTGGGTAAAGTATACATTACGGTATATTGGGGGTGGCTCTCTAAGTGTTTTTGTCGCCCTTACAAGGTTGGGTATACGTTGCTTGCTCAAGACGGCATTTCGACGGCATCCGCGCATGCCAGTAAGTACGAGCATTCTCTATACGATGCCAACACCTTCAGTGTTACTTGGGAGCTTGTTCCCGGGCGCGGAGCCTTTGAAAAGACGCAGCAGGACCTGATCGAGGAGGCCCAGAAAGCCGCTGCCAGCGGCCGCGTCCACGCACTGACCATCACCGACAACCCCGGCGGCCAGCCGGCGCTCTCGGCCGAGATGCTGGGCGCCGAGATAGGCCGTCTGGGCATCGAGCCGCTCGTCCACCTGACATGCAAGGACAAGAACCGCAATCAATTGGAGAGTTTGCTCTACGGGTTAGAGCGGGCGGGTGTTCACAACCTGTTGGTAATGACCGGGGATTTACCCAAGAGCGGGTATGGCGGCGCGCCCAAACCGGTCTTTGACCTGGATCCGGTGACGCTGCTCGGGCTCATCTCCGAGCTCAACGCAGGCAAGGAGGTCCCGAAGCCGGGTGGTAAGACGACGACGCTCCGGGCTGCCGGTTTTTTCGCGGGAGTTGTGGCCAGCCCCTTCAAGGCGCTCGAAGCCGAGCAGATGGGGCAATACTACAAGCTGAAAAAGAAGCTGACAGCGGGAGCCCGATTCGTGGTCTCGCAGCTGGGCTTCGACGCGCGCAAGTTTCACGAGTTGCTTCAGGTGGTCAAGCTACTGGGCTTTGAGAAGATCCCGGTTGTCGGCAATGTCTACGTGCTACCTTTGGGCGCGGCCAGAGTGATGAACAGCAACGGCCTGCCTGGCTGTGTCGTTCCCGATAAGCTGTTGCGCGAAATCCAGGCGGAAACGGTCGGCCCGGACAAGGGGAAGGCCAAGCGCCTGGAGCGCGCCGCCAAGATGTACGGCCTGCTCAAGGGAATGGGATATGCTGGAGCGCACATCTCCGGCCATGGGATGGTCTTTGCCGACCTGCTGGAGGTGATCGAGCGGGGAGATGAGCTGTCGCGCCGCTGGCAGGAACTCGTTCCTGAATTCAACTATCCCCAAAACAACGGCTGGTATTTCTTTGAACCGGACAAACAGACCGGTCTGAATGCCGGCGATGCGGCCGCGCGGCCAAAAGGTTCTTCCCCGGGCGTCGGCTATGCCGCTATGCGTGCGCTTCATGGCCTCGCCTTTACCAAAGAAGGTGCGCTCTTCAGGCCGATGCGCGCCCTCGCCAAGCGTGTGGACGGCTCCGCATGCGAGAAGGCCTATACCAAGTGCGAGCAGGCCATCAAAGGTCTCACCAACGACTGCCAGCACTGCGGCGATTGCGCCCTTCTGGATCTTGCCTACCTATGCCCCATGAGCCAGTGCCCCAAGAATCAGCGCAACGGCCCCTGCGGCGGAAGCTACGAGGGCTGGTGTGAAATGTATCCCAACGAGCGCAAGTGCATTTACGTGCGCGCCTATGAGAGGCTCAAGTCGCACGCGGCGGAAGCGGCGCTGGGAGAAGGCGCCATCCCGCCTGTAAATCACGAGCTGAATCAGACCTCTTCCTGGATCAACTTTTATCTTGGGCGCGATCATTCGGCGCCGCAGCTGGGGATTGAGAAGATCCCGCGCAAGCAAAAAAAGAAGAAACCGCACCAAGTCTGAAAGGAATCATGGATGCTGATCATAGGGGAAAAAATCAACGGTACTCGCAAGCTGGTCAATAAAGCGGTCTTGGAACGCGACGCGGACCATATTCGCCATCTTGCCATTTCTCAGGTTGAAGCCGGCGCCGACGCGCTGGACATCAATGCCGGCACGATGCCCGACCGCGAGCCGGAAGACATGGTTTGGCTGATCAACACGGTGCAGGAGGCGGTCGACAAGCCGCTTTGCCTCGACAGCGCGAACCCGGCGGCGCTTCTGGCCGGAATCTCGGCAACCAGGCAAACGCCAATGATCAATTCCATCAGCTTGGAAGAACATCGGATTCGGGAGACGTTGCCTCTTGTGGCGCGGTGTGGGTGCCGTGTTCTGGCTCTGGCGCTGGATGGGCACACGATTCCTTCCACCTGCGAGGGCCGCATGGCCATCGTGCGCCGCCTCTTCGAAGAGACCCGCAAGGCCGGCGTGCCCGACGAAAACATGTACGTGGACCCGCTCGTTATGACCGTGGGAACAGACAGCGAAGCCTGCTGCACCACGCTAGCGACCGCGCGCGCCATCCTGGCGGAGTTTCCCAAGGCGCACCTTACCGCCGGCCTGAGCAATGTTTCGTTCGGGCTGCCGGCACGCACGCTTTTGAATCGCGCTTTCATGACCTTGGCGATCGAAGCCGGCCTCGACTCGGCGATCATGGACCCCACCGATCGCGGATTGATGGAAACCATGTACGCGACCAATGCGGTCCTTGGACGCGACGCCTTTTGCGCACAATATAGCCGCGCCTTCCGGGCCGGAAAGATCGGTCCCAAGCTGGAAGAAAGAAAAACGGATAAGAACAAGCCGACCAAAGCGGCCACCGCGCCCGTCCCGGCAAGCTGTTAATTGAGATGCTGATGGCAAATACTGTGAAAACTGCCAAGATGCGGCGTGGCCTGGTCGAAGCCGAATCGTAGACATTGCTGGCGATGGCGAGGCGGAGCTTTATGCTATGTATGCAGGAGTGCTTTTCGAAACGGCGACGCCAGCGGCGATTGTTCTGCCCCAAGCTGAAGACCGGCCATCGATCGATACTTGTATAGACGGACTCTATGGACTGGGCCATGAACTGGCCGCCCAATCCGTGCCCTTCGACATCGGGCACATGCGCAACTTGTGCGACGGGCTAGGCTCTCCCCAGACGAAGTTCCCATGCGTACTGATCGCCGGTACGAACGGCAAGGGATCGACGTGCGCGCTGCTAGCTTCAATGCTGACCGCGACGGGCTATCGCACCGGCCTCTATACCTCGCCGCATCTGCTGCGCATTAACGAGCGGATTCAGATCAACGGCAAGTCCATCGGCGACGATGAATTCGCGGGCTCGTATAACCGGGTCCACCGTTGCGCCGTGCAACTGGTCGCTTGCGGAAGACTGGCGCAGCATCCAAGCTTTTTTGAAACTGTTACGGCAATGGCCTTTGACTGCTTTGCCGAGCGGCACGTGGATATTGCCGTCCTGGAAGTAGGTCTTGGCGGGCGGCTGGATGCAACCAATGTGGTTGAGCCACTCGTTTCGATTGTCACCGATATCGGTCTGGACCATGAGAATCTGCTCGGCAACACGCTTGAGCAAATCACCAGCGAGAAAGCGGGCATATTAAGGCGAGGTCTTCCTGCGATCTTTCTTTCGCAATCGTCCCCCGTGGATGAAACCCTTCGTGCCGAGATTGATGCCAAAGGCGCCATCATGCGCACAGCGCAGCCCTATCTGTCAGCATTGACAAAGAATGAAGATGGTTGTGCGAGCCAGCCGTGCGGTACCGGAGACCTTCTTCACGCCGTGCTCGGCGGACTGACGATTGAACTTCCGCTGCAAGGGCGCCACCAATTACGCAATTTGGCGCTGGCCCTGGCAACGGCAGACGAATTGAGAGAACACGGATATACGATTCGTTCCCAGCAGGCGATTCAGGGTATTGTCAATACGCGCTGGCCGGGGCGCTTTCAGGTCTTTCCCGCGGATCCCCTGCTTCACCGGCCTGAGATCGTACTCGATGCAGCGCACAATCCAGCAGGAGCAGCAGCACTGAAAGCAGCCTTGCAGGACCGATATGCCGGGCGAGATATCTTGCTGGTATTTGGAGCAATGCGCGACAAGGCAATCCGCGAAGTCGCCGACACTCTCTTTCCAGTCGCAAAGCAGGTTTTCCTTACGCAAGTGACGAATAATCCTCGTGCGGCTACGGTGTCAGAACTGGCTGTATTGACCCCATCGTCTGCCAAGGTAAAAGGAATCGTGGATCCGGGCAGCGCGTTGGCCTGTGCGTTCGAGGAGGCACATCGGCTCGGCAGGCGGTCTGTAGTACTGGTCACAGGATCAATCTACCTGCTTGGCGACGTGATGCGCGAGCTCTCGCTCGACGCGTAGAGAGGTGATTTTTAAGCATCAATCACCGCGAGTAGAATGCGAGAGGGGCCATCACGAGCCGTTCTCAGGCGAATTACATCGGAGGGATTGGGTAACCTTGGGCGTTGCGGATAGTTCAGCAGAGGTCAGGAACTGGCGCAAGGCGAAGCGCGCCGAGTTGCTTAAGGCGCGTTTAGAGCTTGCTCCGGAAGCGTATCGGCAATTGAGCCGGCGCGTCCTGGAGTGTTTGATCGACAACTTTCGCGAACATTGCTCCGGCGCGGTTGGATTGTATTTTCCGTTTCGTGGCGAGATCAATCTTCTGCCTTTTGTCGAACAGGTCAGAACGTGGGGAGGATCGACATCGCTGCCCGTAGTCGTCGCCAAGGGGCAGCCCCTTGAGTTTCGCGAGTGGAAACGGGGCGAAGCGTTGCAAAAGGGAGTGCTCGGTATTCCTTTCCCGGCGTACGGCGCACGCGTCGAACCGCAGACGCTGGTGATTCCGCTGGTTGGTTTCGATGCCACGTGCTTCCGGCTGGGCTATGGTGCCGGTTACTACGATTACACGCTGCAAGCGGCGCCGAGGCGGCCCGTAACCATAGGAGTCGGCTTTGAGCTGGCACGCCTTGATACGGTGTATCCGCAACCCCACGACATGCCCATGGACTTCATCGTGACGGAACGAGGCTTGCAGCGCAAGCCGTAACAACACGCACTTTGCGCCTCTTCTGCGGAGATTCCAATTAGAGCCAATAGATCAATCTTCTCCAGGCGAAGATCCATCAGCGGCACCGCCAAGGGCGTGTTCTAGCGCCGCGCTTCCCGTTCAATCACCCGGCCGAGCGCGGTGCTATCGTTACGAGCCTTCTCTGGTTCAGCTTCTTCATTCAGCACCAGGTCAGCGCCAATCGGCATGCACAACCCGCGTGCAGCAAGAACAAGATAAAATTTACGGCCCATGGCCCTTTCAGGCTTCTATGCTGCGGTGAGCAGGTTCCTGGCAACGCTGACGGCGCCGATTGCATTCTCGCTATAGCCGTCCGCGCCAATCTCTTTGGCGTACTGCATTGTCACTGGCGCTCCGCCAATGAGCACCTTTACCTTGGTTCGCACGCCGGCGGTCTTCAACGCGTCAATCGTCGTCTTCATCGCGGGTATGGTCACTGTCAGCATTGCAGACATGCACACAAGATGCGCGTCCTGCTCTTTCACGGCGGCCACAAAGGCCTCCGGCGAGACATTGGTGCCGAGATCGATCACTTCGAATCCTCCGGCTTCGAGCATCGATGCGACGACGTTCTTGCTAATATCGTCCCTATCGCCCATCACCGATCCAATGACTACCCTGGTAGACATCTTTTGCCCTGCCGCAGCCAGCAGCGGGCGCAGGATTTTCATTGCCCTTTTCATGGCGCGGCTTGACAGAAGAAGTTCGGGCAAGAAATATTCTTTAGCCTCGAACAGCCGACCTGCTTCGTCCATGGCCGGAACCATCGATTCTGAAACCAAATCCATCGGCGCAGTGCCTGCCGCAATCGCGGCCTCAGTAGCGCTGTGCGCCTTGTTTGCGTCTCCGTTAAGTATCGCGTCGTACAATCCTTTCACTTGCGCCATGTTTCCGCCTCGCTTATTCCGTTAATCAAGATCACTTGGATGCTGCCTCAATCTCCGCTCTTAGAACCTGTTTAAAAACTA
>PMYE01000115.1 GCA_003171315.1 Acidobacteriaceae bacterium | reverse complement strand
ATTAATGACTCAGGACACTAGAAGCTGTTTCACAACCACCTCAGATTTCCCGAAAACCTTCCCTCAGTGGCTAAAGCCAGCGATTTCCCCGATTCCTTTACGGCACGGCTGAAGCCGTGCCCTTTCAAAACCAGGTTATGAAACAGCTCCTAAACCTTAACCGCCGGGTGCTCGGCGTAGTGCAGCAGCACGGCAACTGCACAGCTTGTAAGGCGCGTTTCGGCAGAGTCGGCGCGGCTGGTGAGGATGGTGGGCACGCGCGCGCCGAGCACAATGCCGGCCAGTTGCGCGCCGCCCAGATATTCGAGCTGTTTGGCGAGCATGTTACCGCTCTCGAGATCGGGGACTACCAGAATGTCGGCCTGCCCGGTAACGGGTGAAACCAGTTTCTTGATCTGTGCGGCCTTCGCGCTCACTGCGGTATCGAAGGCCAGCGGGCCATCGAGAATGCCGCCCGTAATCTGGCCGCGATCAGCCATCTTGCACAGCGCGGCGGCGTCGAGCGTGGACTGGATCTTGGGGTTGACGGTTTCAATCGCCGAGAGCAGCGCCACCTTGGGTTCGGGGATGCCCAGCGCGTGCGCCAGGTCGATGGCGTTCTGCACAATGTGAATCTTGTCTTCGAGATCCGGCGTGATGTTGATGGCGGCGTCGGTGATGAGCAGAGTGCGGGCGTAAGCCGGCGTATCCATGATGAAGACGTGGGAGATGCGCCGCGCGGTGCGCAGGCCGCTATCGCGCTGCATGGCGGGCTTCAACAGCTCGTCGGTGTGCAGGCTGCCTTTCATGAGAGCCTGGGCGTTGCCGGAGCGGCAGATGACCACAGCGGCCTCTGCGGCCTGGGCCTCGGTTTCGGCCTGGACAATGGGGAAGGGGCCGATGTCGACGCCGATCTTTGCGGCCAGTGCCTTCATGGCCGCTTCAGGACCGATGAGCGTGGGCTCGATGAGGTGGGCGGCGGCGGCTTCGACGGCGCCGCGCAGGGCCACGTCGCTAAGCGGCCAAACCACCGCAGTAGTGATAGACGGAAGATCCTTGCAGCGCGCGATGAACTTGTGGAAGACGTGGTAGTCGGCGGGGTGGCCGACAAGTGGGTCGACAGCAACAGCTTCAGCCAGAGTGGCAAGGTCGCTCATGAATCGCTTCTCCGGGCCGGCGCAGCAAAGGGCTCGCCGAACCTCACTCATTATTGTGACGCGGCGGCGGAGATGCGCATGTGCCATGGGTCACAGTCCGGGCTTGCGTCTCTAATTGCGAGACGGCTAAAGCTCGCTGTTCATGAACCGCGAACTGCTTCCTGCGTTACCCTGATCTCTGATGGGCCAGATCCGCATCCTTCCCGATCAGGTTGCCAACCAGATCGCCGCCGGCGAGGTGGTCGACCGGCCTGCGTCGGTCGTCAAGGAGTTGCTTGAAAACGCGCTCGACGCCGGAGCTGCGCGCATTCGCGTCGAAGTGGAAGGCGGCGGGCGCAAGCTGATCCGCGTCTCCGACGACGGCCAGGGGATGAATCGCGACGATGCGCTGCTGGCCTTCGAGCGTCATGCGACCTCGAAACTGCGCACGGTGGCCGATCTGCTCTCGATCGCCACGCTGGGCTTCCGCGGCGAGGCGCTGCCGTCCATCGCGTCGGTGGCGCGCGTCTCGCTGGAGACGGCGACGGGCGAAGAAGCCGCGGGTACCGGCATGGAGATTGCGGGCGGCAAGATTCTTCGCGTGGAAGACGCTGCGCTGCCCCGCGGCACAACGCTTGCCGTCAGAGACCTGTTCTTCAACGTGCCCGCACGGCGTAAATTCCTGCGCGCCGAATCCACCGAGCTGGCTCACGTCACCGCGCTGGTGACCCATTACGCCCTGGCCCATCCCGATATGCAGTTCGAGCTGGTTTCGGCCAGCCACACGATACTCTCCGCTCCGCCTGTCACTTGCACTGCGGAACGCATTTATCAGGTCTTCGGTAAGGAGACACTGGGCCAACTGCTACCTGTGGCCGCCGAGACGCAGTTGGAGCACGCAGGCCTGCCGGAGCCTCCGCCCTGGAGGAGAGATCCGGATCAGCCTCCGCGCAAGCCCGGCTCTTTGCGGCTCAGCGGCTTCTACTCCAAGCCCGAACTGCAAAAGCTGAATCGCAATTCCATCTACATCTTCGTGAATAAACGGCTCATCCGCGACCGGCTGCTGCTGCACGCCATCACGGAGGCTTATCGCAACGTGATTCCGCCTACCAGCTTTCCCGTGGTGCTTTTGTTCCTGGAGATGCCGCCCGAGGAGGTGGACGTAAACGTGCACCCGGCCAAGACCGAGGTGCGCTTTCGCCAGCAGAGCCCGATCCATGACTTTGTCCGCGATAGCCTGCGGACGGCGCTCATCAAGGCGCGGCCGGCTGCGGGTTTTCTCCAGGCGCTTGACTCGCAGCCTTCGGCCAGCCCGTCGCTCATCCCGCCCGCCGCCTCACCGCTCCCAGGTCCGCCCGATGGCAGGCCGGCTTCGCTGCCGCCGGGGGGTGTCCCGCTCCCCGACTCCGATCCGGATGCATTCGCCGCCGTCCGGACCGATGCAGAGCCTTTCCAGTTGACATCGAGGGCGCCGTCGCCGGTTCCAGGCAAGCTGCCCTTCGATGGCCGCAACATCGCGGAAGGCCAGAGCCGCGAGGCCCAAAACTTCGACCCCCGCCGCTTCGATCTTGACGCGTGGGGCGAAGCCGCCCAGGCGCTCTTCACGCCGGCGGCCGTTCCCGGCGCCGAGCAATGCGGATCAAGTCGTTATAGTTCAATAGATTACGAAAATAATCCGGCGGCAGCGACTGCATTGGTCGAAGCCGAGCAGGCAGCCACCAGCCTGAACCGCCTGGGCTCATTGAAACCGCTTGGGCAGTTGCGGGAGTCGTTCATTCTGGCCGCCGGGGACGATGGCTTGTGGATCATCGATCAGCATGTTGCACACGAACGGGTGCTTTTTGAAAAGATCCTGCGGGATCGCCAGGTGGAGCAGGTGCAGCGCCAACGGCTGTTGATGCCTTTGCTGGTGGAACTGAAGCCTGAAGAGATGGTGGTCTTTGCCCGCATCTCCAGGGAGCTAGAAAACAACGGATTCGAGGTGGAACCCTTTGGTCCTCATACGCTTGCGGTAAAGGCCGCACCCGTAGGGTTGGAAGGCGCGGAGCTGGAGCGCACCCTGGGCGAGGTGATCGAGCAATCCGCCTCAGACTCGGACGAATCCGTTCAAAATGAAGAACTTACAAAGCTTCGCACGCGCATTGCCGCCTCCATCGCCTGCCATGCGGCGATCAAGGTGAATACCACTCTTGATCCAATCCGTATACAATGGTTATTGTTAGAGCTTGCGAAGACCAGCCACCCAACCAGCTGCCCGCATGGACGTCCAATCGCTTTGCTGTATTCTTGGAAGGAGATCCAGCGGGCCTTCCACCGGATTTAGGACCTTTGGAGCTGGGATCCCTGGAAGGTGGCCGCCGCGCTCTCAGGAGCGCGGGCTGCGGGTGTGTAACTGGCGACCTGGAAGCGAGGTTTTTTCTTTGACAGCGGAACAAATGGAAGCATCGCGCGCCGAAAGGATGCGCCAGAACGGACTTGGGGCACTCACACTCGACGATGCCCGTACATGGTTGGAGGAGACGGGTTTGTGCCTCTTCTTGCCGCGTCGGCAATTCTCTTCCTACATTGCCCCTTCCTTCGTTGAAGCTGTAGCCGGTGAGCGGAATTCATCCCCCGGCGCCAAGATTGTCGCCTTGGCGGAGGATCTGCTGATTCGCCTCGAATCGGAAGGCGTGGCAGTTCGCCTGAATCTGCTCGGACAGCCGGGAGAGCAGCCCGACTTTGTTGTAGCGGGTTGGGTTTTGCCCTATATCTACGCCCTTCGCGGTGACCGCGACTGGCGCCGCAGCCCGCAATTGACGGGATCGCGCCAGGTTTCTCCGCTGGCGATTCAAACCTACAAGCTGCTTGAGGCGGGCGACGCCACCATCCCGCAGTTGAAGCATGCGTTGGGCCGCGAGGTAAGCGAATCCGCTGTCCTGCGCGCTATCACCGAACTCTGGCAGCAACTGCGCATCATTCCCGTCGTCTCCGCTCCCGGCAAAACGGCACAATGGCAACTGCTGCGGCTGCGCTTCCAGAAGGCCATCGCCGAAGGCGCGTCCACATCCCAGGTTACAGCCATTTCCGTGCTCGCCTCCATTTACCTGCAAGCCGTGATCGCCGCCGGCATGGAAGAGGTGGAGCTGTTCCTGGCGCCGCTGACTGCGCGCAGCAAGGTGCGTGAGGTGCTCCGCGGCCTGGTGGCTACCCGGCAGGTGCACACCATTTCTCTGGGACACGCCCCGCAATACTACGTCGCCGGAACGCTGCCGGACTTTACGGCGCCTCCCACGATCTATGCCAGTTCGTCCATGCCGGCTTCATCGCGCTTCCTGCACTCCTTTGAGCACGAGGAAGAGGTGCGCGAAGCGAAGACGTCAACGTCTGTTCCCGCAACATCTTTCACTCTGGCTGAACTCCGGAGACCGGCGGAGATCCCGGCGCCCCGGATCGCGGTCGAGGCTCCGTCACCATCCGGGGAAAAGAGGCCCGAGGCGAAGCCGCATTTCAGCCGCCAGCTTGTCCGCTCCCGCGACCGCAAGCCGGCGAAAGGCCGCGCCAGCCGGGAAGCGCGCAGTGCGGCAGCGGGAACCGGCAGAGAGCGCGCCAATGGCGGCTCACGCCATGGTCATGCAGCGCGCTGGGCGCGAGGAGCGGCGAAGAACGGTCACGGCAAGCATAATGCGAGGCAGGCGGACAAAGGTTCCTCCAACGGAAGCCGATTCCATGCCAACGGCAACGCCGGGACAGGCCGCTCGGCAAATGGCGCCTCGACCTTGCGCACGGCAACGCCTTCCGCGGCCAAGAGTCTGCGTAACGGCCGCACCGCCGCCGGCAAATCCGCCGCGAAGACTGTGGCAAGGCGCGCCACTGCGGCGCGGAAGGATGCGCGCAAAGATGTACGCGCCACTCGCGGCAGCCGCAAGCCGGCCTTGGCGGCCGCGGCGAAAGCGGGCAACCGGGCGCGGTACGGCTTTACCGCATCCTCCAGGCAGCGATCGAAGAAACGCGCATGAGCGCGGAAGAAAACGGCATCGCGGCTCCCGGCACGTGCCGGAAGACGATCATCGCCATCGACGGACCCGCGGGAGCGGGAAAAAGCACCATCGCCCGCCATCTGGCGCGGCACTTTGGCCTGCTGAATCTTGAGACCGGCGCCATGTATCGGGCCTTCGCCCTGAAGGCCCTCCGCAAAGAGATCCCTTTGGATGACGGCGAGGCGCTCGAGCAACTCGCCCGCGAGACTTCCATCCGTCTTGAGCCCGGCGAAGAAGCGAACCGCGTTCTGCTCGACGGCGAGGACGTGAGCGGCTTCATCCGCAACCCGGCTGTGACTGACGCCGCATCGCGCGTGAGCGTCTTCCCGGCAGTGCGCGCATGGATGGTCCGGCTGCAACAGCAGGTGGGCGTGCAGGGCGGAGTCGTCATGGAAGGCCGCGATATCGGCACCGTCGTTTTTCCCCACGCCGAGGTCAAGATATTTCTCGATGCTGCTCCTGAAGTCCGCGGGCAACGCCGCTACGAGCAGATAGGCCAGCAGGCTTCCTCGCCCGCGCCGCCGCCTGAAGAGATCGTCCGCGACCTGCGCGCACGGGATGAGCGCGACCGCAATCGGGCGGATTCGCCCCTCAAGCCCGCGCCCGACGCGGTCATTCTGGATTCCACCCGCATGACGCTGGAGCAGGCTCTCGCGGCGGCCGAAGCCATCGTCGTCGAGAAGCTGGGTCCGGCCAAGCAGGTTTGCTGAACCGCCGCCAGTTCTCTCGATCCCACTCTGACACCGAATGCTATAGGCTCTTAAGTATGGAGTTGACCTGCAGCCGTTGCCACCAGACTGTGCAGGCCGGGGATTGTTACTGCCCGGTTTGCGGTCTGCCGCAATTTGTTTACACGGCGGACAGCTCCGCTGGAGCGGGCCAGCCCGTACGCCTGGGAGAGGCGGTGCGGGATGCAGGCACAGTCGAGTGGAAACCGGCCTTGCTATCAGCCATCGCGCTGGCTGTTCCGGCAGGGATGCTTTGTGCTTTTCTTACCCGCATCGGCCTGGTGGGGCCGCTGTTGATGCCCATCGCCGCGGCCTGGGCGGTTGCGCTCTACATGCGCAATCGGCGGCCGGCGTGGATCACGATTGGAGCGGGCGCTCGCATCGGCCTGGTCACAGGCATTCTGGGCGGTTGGGCGGCCACTTTCACCACGGGAGTCACGCTGTTTGCTACGCGCTTCTGGCTGCACCAGGGCAAGGCCTTCGATGACATGTGGCAGAACCAGATCAACCAGGTGAGCCAGCAGCTCTCGTCCATGGGGTTCGACGCCCAGACCATCGCGGCCAACCGGGCGCTGATGCTGTCGCCGGAAGGGCGCGCGGGATCTATGCTTTTCAATGCCGGTTTGCTGGCTATGGTCCTTCTTGCCTTTGCCGTTGCCGGCGGCGCTCTGGGCGCGCGTTTCCTGGGCCGTCCGAGCCGGCCGCAGCAGTAGGGCCCAGGGCGAAAGAGCCTTTTTCTGCGCGGCGATCGCCGTGCCCTTTCAAGACGCGATGGATGCAACCGATGCCTTAGGTTTCCCCCTCGATATCGGAGCCGTCCGGCATGGTCTGGCAGCGCGGACACCAGAACGTGACGCGCGCATCCGCGCCCTGCAAGCGCCTGCGAATCAATTCTCCGCATCGCCGGCACGGCTCGCCGGCTCGCCCATACACCCACAGGCTGTCGCCGGGATCGGACGCATGGGTGGTGCGCCGCTGCTGCCCGCGATAGGTGACGATCAAATCGCCGGAATCCTCGAGAATGTTGGCGCGCAGCAGCTTTTTCGCGGACGCGATGGTTGCGGCGGCCTCGCCGCGAGTGAGCGTTCCTACCGCGCGGAATGGGTGGAGGCCGTTCACAAAGCAGATCTCCGATTTGAAGACATTGCCGATGCCGGCCAGCACCGATTGATCGAGCAGCGCGCCGGCCAGCGCTTGCCGCGGGCGGGCCAACAGGCGCTCCAGAGCAGCCTCCGCATCGAACTCCGCACTGAGCAGGTCGTTTGCGGCGCGGGCAATGTGCGGATCGCGCTCCAGCGATTGCGCCGTGTACATGCGCGCGACCGGCACGCGAAAGCCCACCGCTTGGTACTCGCTGTTCTCGATCAAAATGCGCATGTGGATGCGTGCAAGCTGCCACCGCTCGCCCTGCCGGTAGATGTGCCAGCGGCCGTTCATCAGCAGGTGCGAGGTGAGGATTCCGCCGCCGGAAAAATGAATGAGCAGCCATTTGCCGCGCGCTTCGACCTGATCGACGGTTTGGCCGACGACCGGTGTGTCGTCGTTGAATCGCGTGAGGAGTGGAAATGTCGAGCGGAAGCCGGTGACCGGCTTGCCAACGAGGGCACGGCCCAGGTTGCGCGCGGTGCGAAAAATGGTATCTCCTTCAGGCATCTTTTATTGGACCTCGGGTCTGGCTGGAATGCCCTGCGCAATCGGCAGCGGAATGCGCCGCAGGTGCATCCCCAACGGCCCGGGATGAAATCCCGCGTCCATGAGGAAGCGCGCCATTGGATGCGCCGCCACGGGCTGCCCGTTGATCGTCATAATCAGCACGCCCTCGTGGCTGTTCGCCCGCATCCTTTCCTGTCCGCGCGCGCACAGGAAGTGCGCCAGCCCCGCGGCCGCCTGCGACCGCTCCGGTTCTTCGGCCGGTAAAAACACCAGCAGGTTGGGATTGCCGCGCTTGAGCCACGCCACCAACTGACCGTTGCGCAGGATGACCTCAGCGTAAGTAGCGCGGGTGAGCACACGCGGGGCAGATTCACGCCCCGCAGACGAAGACCTGTCTGCGGGGGCCCCTGTCTCTGAGAATTCCTCCGCGACGGGAAGATCCGGCCAGCGCAATACCGATCCATACGGGTTCGCCGGATCGGTCGCCGCCAACTGTACGAACTCCGGTTTCTCGGCTGGCGGCTCGGTGCGCAACTGCCGCAGCAGGTCAACGGCGGCGGGCAGCGCAAACTGCGTGGCGCCCAATCCGCCGACGAAGTACCCGCGCCGAATTCTCCCGCTCTCTTCGAGAGCCTTCAGCACGTCGTACACGGCGCTGAATCCGCCGGGCACGTTCTCCGCCGCTACATGCTCGCGCAAAAGCACGCCGTAGCGCCTGAGCAACTGCAGCGCCAGCGCGTGGCTGCGCTCGGTAGTTGTATGAACCAAAGCAGGCGCCTCAGGGGCTAAAGCCCCTCCCTTTTCGGATTTCTTATCGGCACGACTCAAGTCTTGCCCTGATACAAGACTCCGGGACGAGTGCAACGGCAACAAGGACCAGCGCCCCTGCGCCGTGGGCGGCGTGGTGCGCCGCGAACGAAAGACCGCGCCCGTCTGGTATCGCCGCGGCGTGCGTGAGCTTTCGGATCTGGCGATGTAGGCGCGGAGCGCGTGCAGCGAGTCATTGGTGATCAGCCCACGCCACACCAGGCTCCAAAGCGCGTCGATCGTCTCGCCGGGATAGCCGCCGCCTGCGGCCTGATGCAGCGCATCGAAAAAGCTCGCGCCCGTGGACTCGAGCACGGCGAGCAACTTCTCCTCGCGCCCGGTCGGCGGGCCAAGATTCGAACTGAGAAGCGGCCGCTGCTGCGCCAGCAATGGCAGCTTGTCCGCGAGAAACAGCGCGATGCGCCCATCGCGCTCGCCGATCGGCTCGACTCCCACCCATGCCACTTCGCCCGCGGCAATCAGCGTATCCAGCCCGGCCGGCGCGTAGTCCGCGATGCGCGCGGGCAGAATGGAAGCCTCCAGCAGCGATGCGGGCAACGGCGCGCCCTGCAGGCCCTCGATGGCATCAAGCAGCGCGTCGAGATGCGCCGAGCCAGTCCGCCGCGGCGCGAGCACACCCTGCCAATGCGTAAGGAAGCGCGCCAGGGTGTGCTGTTCGACGGGCTCAACTTCGCGGCGCAGCCTGGCCAGCGATTTTCTGCGGATCTGCCGCAGGATCTCCGCATCGCACCACTCGCGATGCAAACCACCAGGTCGAAAACCGCCTTCCAGCACGCGGCCCTCGTGCGCCAGTTGGCGCAGCGCAATCTCGACGGCCTCCGTGTCGAGCGCAAAGCGGTCCACCGCCTCGCGCAGCGTAAACGGCCCATGCGTCCGAGCGTAGCGCCGCACCAGTTCCAGCGCGGGATGCGCCACCGGCTCGAGTAGCGCAGCCGCCAAACCAGGCGGCAGCGGAATGCCCAACCCGTCGCGGTAACGCGCCGCGTCTTCGGCGGCGATCAATCGCTTTTCGCCGGCGATGCGCAGCTCCAGCAGCCTCTGCGAGCGAATGAGCCGGTCAACATGCGTCAGCAGCTCGGGGTCAATCACGCGGCGGCCCAGCTCCTCGCGCGTCAGATCGCCCAGCCGCAGGCAAAGATCGTGGATGCCGTCGGCCGACCGCGCGCGATAATTCTCCGCCAGGCACTGCGCCGCTTCCTCAACCTCCGCGATCGCGCCGGCATCGAGCAGCTCTCGCAAATCGGCCTCGCCCAGCAGCTCGCGTAGCTGTTCCTGATCGATGGTCAGCGCCTGCGCGCGGCGCTCCGCCAGCGGCGCATCGCCCTCGTACATAAAGTTCGCCACGTAACTGAAGAGCAGGGAACTGGCAAAGGGCGAAGGTTTTCGCGTCTCCACCACGTGCACGCGGAGCTGCCGCTGCTCGATGGCGCGCAGCGTCTCAAGCAGCGCCGGCATGTCGAAAACATCGCGCAGGCACTCGCGATAGGCCTCCAGCAGCAGCGGGAACTTGGGATAGCGCGATGCCACGCTGAGCAAGTCGTACGACCGCTTACGCAACTGCCACAGCGGCGAGCGCTGATCGGCGCGGCGGCGCGGCAGCAGCAGCGCGCGGCCCGCCGCCTCGCGAAAGCGCCCGGCAAACAGCGCCGTCGATCCCAACTGGCGCAGTACAAGCTGCATGGCTTCTGCCGACTCCACCAGAACCCAATCCGCATCGGGCGGCTCCTCGGTGTCGGGAAAGCGCAGCACGAATCCGTCGTCGCCCCACAGCGTTTCGACTTCAGGCCCGCCGGCCACCCGGATGCGCGCGCTCACCGCCATCGCCCAGGGAATGTGGATACGCCTGCCGAAGGGGGTGAGCACGCACACGCGCCAGTCGCCCAGCTCGTCGCGGCATCTTTCAACAACAATCGTCCGGTCGTCGGGAACCTGGCCCGTCGCCTCGGCCTGGTCGGCTAGGAAGCGCAGCAGATTTTCCGCGGCGCCGGGATCGAGATCGTGCTCGGCGACGAGCCGCGTCAGCGCGGCGGGCTGTGGCAGAGCGCGCAGCTCGCGCACCATGGCCCCGATGCGCCGGCCGAACTCGAGCGGGCGTCCCGGGCCGTCGCCCTTCCAGAAGGGCATCTTGCCCGGCTCGCCGGGAGCGGGTGTCACCAGCACGCGGTCGTGCGTGATGTCGGTGATGCGCCACGTGGACGCGCCGAGAATGAACGTCTCGTTGGGATGCGTCTCGAAGACCATCTCCTCGTCGAGCTCGCCGACACGCACCGGCTTGCCCTCAGTGAACGCGAGAAAGACGCCGTAGAGCCCGCGATCGGGGATGGTTCCGGCGTTCAGGATCGCCAATCGCGCCGCGCCGTCGCGCGCCGTGACCACGTTACGCACGCGATCCCATGTCAACCGCGGGCGTAGCTCGGCGAATTCATCCGAGGGGTAGCGTCCGCTGAGCAGATCGAGCACGCCCTCGAATGCCGGGCGCGAAAGCGAGCCGAACGGCGCAGCCCCGCGCACCAAATCAAAAAGGAAATCGACGGAGACCTCGGCAGGAGCGGAATCAGCGGAGTTGGCGGCATTAGCGGAGTCCGTGTGACCCCAGTCCTGCGGCGTCTCTTCGTCGAAGAGATTTGCATCGCCCTTCGATCTCCGATCTCTGTTCTCTGATCTCTTGTTTTTGGCCCCTGATCCCTGACCCCTGTTCCCTGTTTTTCGCGCTGCCGCGACAATCGCCACCAACTGTTGCGCCAGCACGTCCAGCGGGTTGCGCGGAAATCGCGTGGACTCGATGTGCCCCTCGTGCATGGCGCGCGTCACGGCCGCGCAAGCCACCAGGTCCGCGCGGAACTTGGGAAAGAGAACGCCCTCGCTCACCGCGTCCACGTGGTGGCCGGCGCGGCCAATGCGTTGCATGCCGCTGGCCACCGAGGGCGGCGACTCAATCTGGATGACGAGATCCACCGCGCCCATGTCGATGCCCAGCTCCAGCGTCGAGGTCGCGCACAACGCGCGAATCTGCCCGGCCTTAAGCTGCTCTTCGATCACCGCGCGCTGCGCCGCGGCCAGCGAACCGTGATGCGCGCGGGCAATGGGCTCGCCGGCCAGGTCGTTCAACGCGCCGGCAAGCCGCTCGGCGGTCTGGCGCGCGTTCACAAACAGAATCGTCGAGTTGCGCTCGCGGATCAGCTCCAGCAGCCGCGGATGGATCGCATTCCAAATAGAAACCCGCCGTGGCGTTTGCGAGGCTGGTCCAGAAGGAATCTCCTCCATCTCGCCCAGCCGCGCCATGTCTTCCACCGGAACCTCGATGCGCAACTTGAGTTGCTTGGGCGCGGCCGCGTTGACGATCGTGACGGGGCGGTAGCGCGGCTCGGCCTGCGCCGAGCCAGGGATCAGCCACCCCAGCGAACAAGAATCGTTCGCCGGGGATCCCGGCAGGGAACAGGGACCAGGGATCAGTGTTGGCTCCGAGATAGGTGCAGCTCCGCTGCCCGCCCGGCCGAACGCCTCTTCGCTTCCCTCACTCGCAGAGCCAGCGGCTCCGCATTCCGCGATCTCGTTTCCTTGATTCGTTGTTCCCTCGTCTTCCTGTTTTTCTGATCCCTGATCCCTGATCCCTGTTCCCTGTATTTCCACCCCGCCCAGAAACCGCGCCACTTCTTCGAGCGGCCTCTGCGTGGCCGAAAGCCCGATGCGCTGCAGCGGTTTCATCGTGAGCGCCTGCAGCCGTTCCAGTGTCAGCGCCAGGTGCGCGCCGCGCTTCGTGGGTACAAGCGCGTGAATCTCGTCCACAATCACCGTGTCAACCGTTCGCAGCGCCTCGGCCGCCTGTGAGGTCAGCAGCAGATACAGCGACTCCGGCGTGGTGATGAGGATCTCCGCCGGATGCCGCGCGAACCGTGCGCGCTCGCGCTGCGGCGTGTCGCCCGTGCGCACGCTCACCGTGGGCTCGTGGAAGGTTACGCCCATGCGCCGCGCCATGTTGGCCATCCCGGCGAGCGGCGAGCGCAGGTTCCGCTCCACGTCTACCGCCAGCGCCTTCAGCGGCGACACGTAAACAATCCGGCATCCACGCCCTTCGCGACCGTTTTGATCTCTGTTCTCTGATCTCTGATCTCTGCGGCTGAGCATCAGCCGGTCCAGGCACCACAAAAACGCGGCCAGCGTCTTGCCCGTGCCCGTGGGCGCCAGAATGAGCGCATTTTCGCCGCGCGCGATCACCGGCCAGCCCATGCTTTGCGGCGCGGTGGGCGCGTCAAAGACAGCCCGGAACCACGCCGCCGTCACCGGGTGAAAGCAGGCAAGAGAGTCTGAGCTCGAATCGGTCTTGGGATCGGAATGGGGCTGCTCGCGAGACACGCTCCTCTGAGAGTAGCGCAACCGCCTTGGCGAATACAAAGCGAAACTGCAGAGATTAGAGATCAGGGGTCAGAGATCAGGGGTCAGAGATCAGAAATAGTCGGAAATCCAGGAGACCCCCGTTTCCTTTCCATCTACCCGACGTCTTTCTGGGCCGGCGGGCGCTACTTCTTCACGTCTCCAAGCCGCGCCACGCTGAACTGCGCCCCGGCGAAGAGAATCAGGCCCGAGATGTAGGCCCAGAAGAGCAGCCCTACCGAGACATAAAACGGCCCGTAGAGCGACTGCAGATCCAGGTGCGGCAGTACGGCTACAAAAATAAATCTCGAAATCAGCCACACGATTCCGGTGACGACGGAGGTGCGCAGCACCGGACGCCACGGTACCCGCCGGTTCGGCAGGATGTAGTACACCGAGAAGAAGAACAGAATCGACGCCACGCCCGTGGTAATCGCCAGCCAGATGTAGCTGACTCCCCCGGAAACGAATTTGAACACAACATTGTCTGTGTGGTGAAAGAAAGCCACCGGCAATGCCTCGTCCACGGCCACGTTGGCCACCATGCTGGCCACCGCCAGCCCCACCATCAGCAGCGCCAGCCCAAAGGCGATAGCCTGGTTGAAAAGATAATTGCGGCTCTTCTTCACGCCCCACGCCTGGTTCAGGGCTACCTCCAGCGGCAGAAAAATCCCGGTGCACGAAATCAGAATCACGACCAGCGAGAGAGCCTGCACGCCGTGCCGTGTCGAGAGCGCGGCTACGGCCTCGATGCTGTTGGCCAGCCAATTCGGCGTCCGGGTCACTGATGGCAAAAAGTAGTTCACCATGGAGTCCACAACATCCACCATGGATTGCGAGTGAAAGACCCTGAGGGCCAGTGTGTACAGCAGCATCACAAACGGAATGAAGGAGAGAATCGCGTTGGCCGCCACGCTGAAAGCAAAGGTGTGCACCTCGCTGTCGAGCAGATACGCGATGAGAGCGGTACCATTTTTGCGCCAGCGGTACCATTTGGATTGCGCAACCGGCTGCGACGGCCCCGAGGCGGCCGCAGCCAGAGCCGCCCCTGCACTCTCAATGTCGACGGCGATATCGGATGCGACGCCGGACGCAGATTTCAGAGCATCAGCCACGTGTCAATCCTTTTTACGGTCAAATGTTCTCCGCGGTTCCAGCGCAGGTTGCGGATGCAGGAAGGTGCTCCTTCAAGGATAGCCCTTTGCGGGACCCGTATGATGCGCATGATCGGCGCGGCGTCCCGTTCATGGCCGTTGGACGCGCGAACCATTCCGATGCAGCTTGTCCAGCGCCCACCGCGCGGCTGCGCGCAAACCCTCGTCGGCTGCCGCCGCCCACGCTTCCAGCCGGGGCGCAAACCGTGCCTGCCCGCTGTTGCCCATGGCGATGGCCACGTT
>PMYE01000159.1 GCA_003171315.1 Acidobacteriaceae bacterium | reverse complement strand
TCCACAACAGCAACAGCGCCAGGAGGAACACCCCAAGTAGTAGCGTTTCGCAGGGCATCCGCGGCGGGTTCCGTGGATGTCTCCTCAATGGGCGCGCCTTCGCTCCGCCGCCAGCCAGCAATCGCGGCAAGTCCGTGCCGCCCGCCGTGCGGCATTGAAAGCGCCGGCCCGCCGCACGCCGATTGGCCTTTTCCACCCTGGCTGCACTAGACTGAGTCACCACGGGAAACATCCGTTGTCCTGGAGGGTAAGATGAACCGTATTCCTCGATTTGCTATCGCCATGTCGATTGCCGTCGCAGCATTTTTTTGCGTCGCCGTCTGTCGCCAGGGGCTGATTCCCACGATTCCCACCGTCAGCGCCGCCGTCGCGGGCACGCAGGACCAGGCCCCCCCGGACCAGGGCCCCCCGGACCAAGGGTCCGACCCCGCTGCAGTCAACCTGGCGCCCTCTGGTCCGTCCTACACCACCGAAACTGCTCCGCCTCCGGATCAGTCGGCTGCACCGGGCCAGCCACCCGACGACTCAACATACGCCGGGCTGCCCACAGAAACGGCAAATGAGGCTCCGCCGCCGCTGCCCGACTACGATCAGCCGCCCGCGCCCGGCGATGGCTACATTTGGACACCGGGCTATTGGGCCTGGGGCCCGAACGGCTATTACTGGGTGCCGGGCGCGTGGGTCGAGCCACCCTACATGGGCGCGCTCTGGACGCCGGGCTATTGGGGCTTCTACGGCAGCCGCTACCTGTTCTATCCCGGCCACTGGGGCATGCACATCGGCTTCTATGGAGGCATCAATTACGGCTTTGGCTATAGAGGCTTCGGCTACGAGGGGGGCTATTGGAATTCCGGCCACTTCTTTTACAACCGCGTGTACAACCACCTGAACACGCGCGTCGTGCACAACGTGTACAGCTATAACGCCGGCAATCGCGGATTTGACAATCGCGGATCCTCCAATCGCGGAAACAACAACTACAACAACAACCGCAGCAACAACAATTCGCGCCCCAGCTTCCGCGGTGGAGCGGGCGTGCAATATCGGCCTCAGCCAGCGGAGAGGGAGGCGGCACGCGAACCGTCGGCTCCGCGCATGAACACGCAGGCTCAACATGCACAGAACTACTCTGCGGTTCGCGGTCAGTCTGCGGCCCAGAATCACGGCAGGCCTGCCACCCCGGCCATCAGCAGGCCGCTTCCGTCAGACCGCAGCTCGAGGCCCGCACCATCGAATCAGAGTCACGGCGGACAACAGGGCGGGCAGAACCGTGGCGGGCAACAGGGGCAACATCGGCACTAAGGCTGAGCGGCTGATGCAGTTGCCATCGCGAGGGGTCGCGCGCCTCGGGCTATCAGACTCCTGAGGCGCGCGCTCTTTCGTCCCGCCCACGGAAAGCTTAAGAGCCCGATGCCGGCGGGGGCCGGTGTGTTCACTCGACCGTCAGCACGCGAATGGCTACCAGATTCCGCACCCAGCGCGCCGGATGCTTGTCGCGCGTATCGATGAGCTTCAGCGGGCCGTCGCTTGCGAGCGGCTTGCCATTTTCCGTGTCGGCCACGATCACGGTGGAGTCCTGCACGGCGGGGTTCACCTCGGCCAGGGAGTACACCGCCTTGTAGCCGTCGGAGCCTTCGGCCACGAGATAGATCCGCATTGCCGCGCCGTGCGGGCCCGCGGGAACGCCGAGCGGGGTGAGCAGGTCCATGAGCGGCACGCCGGAGTACGTGTCATCGGCCTTGGTGTGCTCGTTATGCACGGTCACTGTCACATGCGGCAGGTTGGCCAGCGTGGCGGGCGTCCAAGTGGCAGTTTTGCCGCCGAACTGGATCTCGAGCGGACCGGCCGGCGGTGCGGGCTTGTGCATCTCGCCCATCTGCCCCATGGGCATCGATGACTGCTGACTTTGCGTTTGAGGATGTGCAGCGACCAGCGCGGCCGCAAGGGCGATGCTGACGAAAGCAAATTTCATAGACATTTAGATTAACTCTCCGCGGTTCTGCTATTGTCCGCTCCGCTGATGCTTCCGCACGCAGGCTGAATAAGAGACGAGGAAGCGGTCTCGCAATTGACGGTATTCCTCAAGGGTCTGGAATTTGCGGCTCTGCGGTTCCTGATTGAGCAGATAAATGGTGGTCACCACGTGAGCGGAGTTGTCGAAAAGGAGATAAATGCCAAGCACGCCTCCTTCCAGCTTCTCCCGGTCCAAACCGTGAGCTTCAAAACCGTTGAGACGAGAGTGTAACGAGCTGTTCACGATGTTGCCGTTCGCGAGATACTGGAAGTTATCGAGCAAAAACTGTTTGAGTTGCGGATAATCTGCGGCTGGCAGCAGCTCCGCCTTGACGTTTGCGTAGAAATCGGTGTCCGGGTAAGCAAACATCACGCGAACACCTGCCTTCATATCGATTCTGCGCGGGCCGGAGTCTGTATCCACTTCGCGTGAGGTAATGCCTGGAGCGAGTGGGTCGGTTTCGACAATCTGGAGTCCATCAGAGAACTGGCAACTCACATAAGGCACCAAAGCACCGGATCCCGGCTCGGCTTGGGCTGTCAGAATAGGGCTCAAGCCCGCGAAGAATGCAACGGTGGAGATCGCAAGCATACATTCTGCGCAACGGTTCTTCATAAATACTTCCTCGCGGAACATCGTATACTACCGGCATGTCGATCGTGCGCAACGTCGCCGGCATCGCCAAGGGCATGAGCATCACCCTGCGCGAGATGTTCGCGCCCACGGAGGTCGAGAATTACCCTGACGGCAAGGGCCCGCTGCGCGGAGCGGTTCTGGAGCCGCGCTTCCGTGGCGCGCACGTGCTGGAGCGCGATGAAAACGGGCTGGAGAAGTGCGTGGCCTGCTTCCTGTGCGCGGCGGCCTGCCCGGCCAACTGCATTTACATTGAAGCTGCTGAAAACACGGCCGAGAATCGCATCTCCTCTTCGGAACGGTATGCCAAGGTCTATAACATCGATTACAACCGCTGCATCTTCTGCGGCTATTGCGTTGAGGCCTGCCCCACCGACGCGATCACGCACGGCCATGGCTTCGAGCTGGCCACGCTGAACGCCACCAACCTGGTGATGCGCAAGGAAGACATGCTGGTTGCGGTCGAGGCGCTGACGGCGGGGAAGTAATAGCACACCAGAAAGAACATCCCATGCAAGAAAGACAAGAAAACAATGAAGGGCATGAATAGAGTCGAGACGATTTCCTAGGCCGCAACCGCCGCTCTCCGCGCCGAAAGCACCTTCAACCGCGTCCGCATGCCAAGCCGATCCGAGTAGCGCAGCAGCTTTTCGATGCTCACTTGCGTAATCCTGCCGCGCATCAGGTTGCTGACCGCCGGCTGATGTTCATCCAGAATATTCACAAGCTGCCGCTGGGTGTAACGCTTTTGCTCAATTTCGGCGCGGATGGCGTCAAGAAGATCGGCTTTCACCTTGAGGGCTGTAGCCTCTGAGCGCGTGAACCCGAGATCGTCCAGCACATCTCCGCGCGTCACATGAGTCATCGAACTATTTCTCCTCATCATTTCTCTTCTCCGGCGCTGGGGCGCGATGATCCTCGCTCGCAGATTGAATTGGCGGCATGATCTTTCCCGCGCGGGTAAAGAAAGGCGCAACACTCTCTCCTTTATCGGCCATTGCTGCGATCTCGTCTGCGGACGGCGGTTTGCTGATCTCCATCATGATTAACATAGATTCTATCGCCCAACCGCTACGCCACCCCCGCCAGCAGCCCGCGCTTGCGCATCTCCGCCATCACCCGCTCCACCTTCCAACCTCGCCTGCAACCCCGGAGCGGGCAACCCGGCTCACGGTTCCATTTCCACGCTTGCTGCGATTTTTGGCGCCAGCCGTTGGAGCAATCCGGCAAGGCGGCTCTCCACCCAGCGGCCGGTTTCGTTTACCTCTTCGTGGCTGAGCGGCGCGGAGCCCAACCCCGCGGCCAGATTGGTGACGCATGAGATGCCCAAAACCTCAAGCCCCATATGCCGCGCTACGATGGTCTCGGGTACGGTGGACATGCCCACCAGCGCTGCGCCCAAGGCTCGGAATGCGCGAATCTCCGCGGGCGTTTCGAAGTTCGGCCCCGGCGTGGCCAGATAAATGCCTTCTTCCAGCGCGAATCCTTCATCGATTGCGGCTTCTTTTGCCAACCCGCGCAGCGTCTTGCTGTACGCCTCCGTCATGTCAAAGAAGCGCAGCCCCGCACCGGGGCGGAATCCGAAGCGTGGGTCATTGGGGCCGTTGAGCGGGTTCCAGCCCATCAGGTTGATGTGGTCGGTCAACACAACGAGTTGGCCTACGTGGAGACTGGCCTGGATTGCGCCGGCCGCGTTGGTCAATACCACAGCGCGGATGCCCAGAGCGCCCAGCACGCGCATGGGAAAGGTGACCTGAAGCGGCGAGTAGCCCTCGTAGAAGTGGACGCGCCCCTGCAGGATAATGACCGGCGCGCCGCCGAGGAGCCCGGCGACCATGCGACCGGAGTGGCCCTCGACCGTGGATTGCGGGAAGTTGGGAATTTCGCTGTACGGAACAACGACCGGATCCCGGATCGCATTGGCGACAGCGCCCAGTCCGGATCCCAGCACGATGCCCAGGTGCGGCTCCAGCGAGCCTAGCCGAGCTTTAAGGAATGCGACAGCCTCTGCGACCTGGTCGTAGTAAGTCATACGGGAGCGGGCGGTACGCTTTCGACATTCTACAGGCCGGCGAGGGGCGGTGTGGCTGTGCAAATAACAATCCCAGCCGAGGTGGAAGCGGCGGCCATCACTTTTCGCCAATTTGACCCGGCGGTATAATGCCATCCGGACTGAGACCAGCCATTCCGCTTATGGACCCTCATCTCGCGCCGGCTGCGGCATAGGAATGGAGTGTTGACGATGACAACGCAACAGGCAGAACACGAGCTGGTTCTGGCGCGGCGAATGGCACGGTTGGGCACGGAGACGGCTTTTGAGGTTCTCAACAGGGCGGAGGCGCTGGAGCGCCAGGGGAAGCAAATTATTCATCTTGAAATCGGAGAGCCCGACTTCAATACGCCGAAACACATCGTCGAAGCGGCCGTAGACGCGCTGCACGAGGGATGGACGCACTACGGGCCTTCAGCGGGGTTGCAGGAGTTGCGCGAGGCCATCGCGGACTATGTAAGCCGCACCCGCAGCGTCGCCGTGCGGCCTGAAGAGGTGGTCGTAGTTCCGGGCGGCAAGCCCATTCTGTTCTACGTTATGCTCGCGCTCGTCGACGAAGGCGACGAGGTCATCTACCCCAATCCGGGTTTTCCCATCTACGAGTCGATGATTCGCTATGCAGGGGGAGCGGCGGCGCCGATTCCGCTGCGCGAAGAGCTGGATTTTGCGATGGATGTGGAGGAGATGGCGAAGCTGATCACGCCCAGCACCAAGTTGATCATTCTGAACTCGCCGCATAACCCGACGGGCGGCGTGCTTAGCCGCGCCGATATCGAGCGCGTAGCCGAAACCATCGGCAATCGCAACATCATGGTGCTCAGCGACGAGATTTACAGCCGCCTGCAATTTGAAGGCGAGCCGTTTTCGATCCTGAGCGTGCCCGGAATGCAGGAGCGGACGATTCTGCTCGATGGCTTCTCGAAGACCTACGCCATGACCGGNNGCGCATCGGCTACGGCGTGATGCGGGCGGACCTGGCGGCGCAGATCGCCCGCTTGATGACCAACTCGAACTCCTGCACGGCAAGCTTTACACAGCGCGCGGCGCTGGCGGCGCTCAACGGCGATCAGAGCGCAGTGGACGCGATGCGCGAGGAGTTCCAGAGGCGCATCCGGGCGTTTGTCGACGGCCTGAACCGGATCAGGGGGTTCAGTGCCCGCATGCCCAAAGGCGCGTTTTACGTCTTCGCCAACATCACCGGCACGGGATGGACGTCAAAGCGGCTTGCCGACGCGCTGCTGGAAGAGGCCGGTGTGGCGGCGCTTGCCGGAACGGCGTTTGGCGGTTACGGGGAAGGCTACCTCCGCTTCAGCGTAGCCAACTC
>PMYE01000127.1 GCA_003171315.1 Acidobacteriaceae bacterium | reverse complement strand
TACATGGATCCGGGCAACTGGGCCACGGACATCGCGGGCGGGGCGCGGTTCGGCTACACACTGCTGTTCGTCATCATGCTGTCAAACCTGATGGCGATTCTGCTGCAGAGCCTCTCGCTGAGGCTGGGCGTGGCTACGGAGCGCGACCTGGCGCAGCTTTGCAACGAAAGTTACGGGCGCGCGACAAGCTTCGCGCTGTGGGTCCTGGCCGAGATCGGCATCGCGGCCTGCGACTTGGCCGAGGTGATCGGTTCGGCGATCGCGCTCGAACTGCTTTTTCACATCCCGCTTTTTTACGGGGTGCTCATCACCGGGCTGGACGTGCTGCTGATCCTGATGCTGCAGCGTTGGGGATTCCGCTACGTTGAGGCGCTGGTGATTACGCTGATCGGGACGATTATCGTGCTCTTCGGGGCGCAGATGTTTCTTTCGCGGCCGGAGTACCTGCCGATCCTGCGCAATCTCGTAGTGCCGTCGCCGTCGATCGTGACCAACGGCGCCATGCTGTACATCGCAATCGGGATTCTGGGCGCGACGGTGATGCCGCACAATCTCTATCTGCACTCGTCGATTGTGCAGAGCCGCCGCTACAAGAGGACGCCGGAGGGCAAGCGCGAGGCCATCCATATGGCGAACATGGATTCGGCTCTGGCGCTGATGATTGCGCTGTTTGTGAACGCGGCGATCCTGATTGTGGCCGCAGCGGTCTTCTTCCGCAGCGGGCATTTCGAGGTCGCGGCTATTCAGGATGCCTACAAGCTGCTGAGCCCGCTGGTGGGCGCGACATGGGCGAGTTCGCTGTTCGCGATTGCACTGCTGGCGAGCGGCCAGAACTCGTCGATTACGGGCACGCTGGCCGGGCAGGTAGTGATGGAGGGCTTTGTACACATCCGCGTTTCGCCGTGGCTGCGGCGGCTGATTACGCGTTCGCTGGCGATTATCCCGACCATCATCGTTGTGGCATTGATGGGCGAAGGAGGAACCGAGAAGCTGCTGATCCTGAGCCAGGTGATTCTTTCTCTCCAGTTGAGCTTTGCGGTTGTACCGCTGGTGATGTTCACCGGCGACCGCAAGAAGATGGGCGAGTTCGTGAACGGCCGATGGCTGCAGGGGCTGGCGTGGGTCACGGCAGTGGTGATTGCGGGGCTGAATGTGTGGCTGCTGGTGCAGACCGCAATGGGACGTACCTAGTGTGGTGTCCCCGAATTTCGTGACACAATGTGCGAAGAACAACCGCAGATCCTTCGACTCATTTTGGCGCAAAACGCGCCAAAATTCGCTCAGGATGACAGCTTATTTGTGATGCGAACTTCAGACTCTGGACACTAGGGCCTGGCCACCCCCAAACCGGCCTGCCGCCCCATCACACAGACTGGTTATTGCCGGACGGCCGCGGCCATGATTGAATGTCTTTGACTTCCCGGGCGGGCGCTCTCTCAGGACGCAGGATTGGGGACCTGTTTGATGAGCGATGTGGTTCAAATCGAGTCAAATGAGCCGGTAGCGGCAAGCACCCCGCAACCGCAAACAAGCGGGCAGGATACCGGTTATCACGTGGTGCCCTCTTCCAGAGAGGGAGCCGAAGAGGAGCTGTTTGCCTTCCGCACCGCGATGGCGGAGCCGGAAGAGGCGAAAGCCGCTCGGCCTGAACAGAACATGCTCAGTTGGTTACCGGCTTTGGGAATGGCCGTGGCGGCGCTTGCCTGCGCGCTGCTGCTCGTCTTCTTCCTGCCAAAACAACTCAAGCAGAAGCCGCCGGTTCTATATATCGATATGGGAAACCAGAGGCTTGATCCGGCAGGGTTGGGAGGCAGGCTTATCGCCCGATGGGAGGGCAGCGCCGCGTACCAACTGTCTATCGATCCTATCGACCAGCAGCAGGTAGCCCGGTTTGAGGCCGTGGCCCAAGACCCTCCGTACCCACTTTCGTTCGTCATCCGGTTGAGGGATGCGTCGGGTGTAGTTACATGCCAAAAAGAGATTCTGTTTCCCATTACCGGGCCTCCGGGGGATCCGGCGGCCACGGGGCAGACGCTGCAGCCACTGATATCGCCGAGTGGAGACACAGTACAAGATGTGGCGGGCACGGATGGAAAGATCGCCGAGATCAGTGTCACAGGCGGACTTCCCTGTCCCAAAGAGGCGTACCAGCACCTCGTTGGGTGGGATTTTACCTCGAACTTCCCGACTGTCGCCGACCAGACGGACTGGCTGAAGCACGAGGCCAGCCTGACCAAGGCCGTAAAGCCGAATGCCAGCAACACCCAGAGATTTGTGGCGCGCGCGCAGCGATTGCCCGCTCCGATTGATGGCGACGATACGATCGTTGGCGACAACCCCTCGAAAGGGACCGTGGATACCAGCGGAGGCCGGGTTTTCCTGGTGGGGGCCAACGGGCTGCGGAGCCGCTCGACGGAGTGGCAGTTCTTCCCTGCCGCTATTCATTTCCGCTGCGACAAGAATGGGGCCTGCCTTCTAACCCGCGCCAATGCGCCAACCCCCTTGCAGGCACGCTTGATGAGGTAAGCGAGCCGCGGCCGTTGCCCGGCCAGGCTGTATTGCTGCCGGCGTAGCGCCCATCCCTCTAGTACCATGAATTCGATGCAAGTGCTATCCGCAGCCGAGATGCAGGCCTGCGACCGCGCCACCACGGAGCGGTTTGGAGTTCCGTCGATTGAGTTGATGCGGGCGGCATCGCGGGCCGTTGCGGCTTTTGCGCGGAGGCAGTTCCCCGAGGCGCGGCGCGTGACGGTGCTGTGCGGCCGCGGCAACAACGGCGGCGATGGCATGATGGCGGCGCGGCTGCTCGCCGACGCAGGCCTGGAGGTGACCACGCTGCTGCTTGGCGCTGCGGAACAGCTCTCGGGCGATGCGGCCGTAGCATGGAGCGAGCTGAACCACCCGGCGCGCGGCGGGGTCCACGCGGTGACGAACGCCAAGGAACTGGCGCGCCACAGCGATGCTCTCGACGCCGATCTGATTGTGGACGCGGTATTGGGCACGGGGTTCAAGCCTCCGCTGAAAGGGCTGGCGCTGGCGGCGCTGGAGTGGTTGCGCAGCGGCGGCGCGCGAGTTCCGGCCCCGGTTCTCGCGGTGGATTTGCCGTCCGGCTGGCCCGCGGATGAAACCGCGGCGAACGTGGGCGAGGATTGTTTTCCCGCCGATGCCGCGATCACCTTCACCGCGCCCAAGCCGGCGCATGTCTTTGGCCAATTGACGCGGCGGTGGGATCAGCCTGTGGTGGTGGCGCCCATCGGCTCGCCAGAGGCGGCGATGGTTTCGGGGCTCGACATCGATTGGGCCGGCTCGTCGCTCACGCTGGCCCAGGGGCCGCGCGCGGCGTCGGTCAACAAAGGCAACTTCGGCCATGTGCTGGTGGTGGGTGGGACGTTTGGAGCAGCGGGCGGCAAGGCAGGCGCGCCGGCCATGGCGGCTCTAGCCGCGTTGCGGGCCGGAGCAGGACTTGTCACCGCGGCAGTTCCCGCGCCGGCGCTGGGGGTGGTAGCGTCATTTGCGCCGGAGGTGATGACCTGGCCGCTCAAGGCAACGAGAGCAGGCCAGATTGCAGCGAAGAATCTGGAGCCCAGGCAGACGGCCGCGTTGATCGCCGGGAAAACCGTGCTGGCCATCGGGCCGGGGCTGGGACAGGGCACGGAGACGGCCAATTTCGCGATGGGACTGCTTTCCGGCACAAAGATTCCCACCGTCATCGACGCCGACGGGCTGAACATGCTGGCAGCAAGGCCGGCGTTGCTAGCCAAGCTGGCCAAGGGACGCACGCTGGTGCTTACGCCGCATCCCGGCGAAATGGCGCGGCTGGTTGGAACCACCGTGGGCGAAGTTCAGGCTAACCGGCTTGAGACGGCGCGCAGCTTTGCGCAGCGCATGGGAGTCACGCTGGTTCTGAAGGGAGCGCGGACGCTCGTGGCACATCCCGACGGGCGCGTAGCCGTGAACACGTCGGGCAACCCCGGCATGGCCAAAGGCGGCAGCGGCGACGTGCTGACCGGGCTGATAGCCGGCCTGCTCGCGCAATACCCTGACGATGCGGCGCGCGCCGTGGAAGCGGCGGTTTATTTGCACGGGCTGGCGGCGGATTTTGCCGTGCACGAAGGCGATGAGCACACCTTGCTGGCCAGCGACTGCCTGGCGCATCTTGCCCGGGCGTTCAAATCGCGCGCGCACTGTTTTGATGCGGACGGCAAAAACGGGTATGTTTGGTTGCAGGGGGCAGCGCGTGCAGCGGGCTATTGATTCCCGCAAAAGAAATGTCCTTGCACCGTCCCTACGGGACTCCTGAGTTCACGTGTGGAATTCGCTTTCCCCACGCTGAAGCGCGGGGCTAACAAACACTGCGCCTCTGGCGCGCTCGACAGGACATTACTTATGCAGCCATCAATAAAGGCGCACGGCGGCCGAAGAGCGCAAGCGGCTGCCCTCGATGAGGTTCAAGGATGACCGACGCCGCAACCGTCGCGGAAGGCAGGGTTCACGAGTTCACCACGCAAAGCGGCGTGGACACCATTGCGGTGGGCCGCAAGCTTGCCGATTTGCTCACGCCTCCGCAGTTGCTGCTGCTGCGCGGCGATCTGGGCACGGGCAAGACGACGCTGGTGAAGGGCATCGCGCAGGCGCTCGATGCCGCCGAACCCGATGAGGTTACGAGTCCTACCTTCACGCTGATTCACGAGTTTGACGGCTCACATAAGGGCAAGCCGGTAAAGCTCTTCCATCTGGATGTCTATCGTCTGGAGAGCGAGCGGCAACTGGAGACGCTGGGCCTGGACGATCTGCTCACGCCTGATGCGCTTGTGGTAGTGGAATGGGGTGAGAAGTTTAAGAGCATCCGCAAGCGGGCGACGGGTGAGATCGCGATCGCCTCCGAGGGCGGCGATGCGCGGAAGATTACGGTGACGCTGAAGGAATAGCGGAGCTAGCCGTGCTTCGCACGTGTTAGCGGAGTTGGCGGAGTTAGATCGAGGCAAATTGCGTAATGTTTAGCAATTGCCGCGGGTTTGTTTCTTGCCCTTCATGGTGCGGGCGTCCAGCGCCATCCCGGCGAACGGACGCCGCGCACGCGTATCGGTCGATACAACCTAATATCCCATGATGTTGTAGCCGCAATCCACGTAGAGGATCTCGCCGGTGACGGCGCTGGAGAGATCGCTGGCCAGATAGAGGGCCGCGCCTCCGACTTCGAGCTGATCGACATTGCGCCGCAAGGGCGAGCGCTCGGCGTGCGATTTGAGCATGTCGCCCAGCGCGCCCACGCCGCGCGCGGCCAGGGTTTTGATGGGGCCGGCGGAGATAGCGTTGACGCGGATATTCCTGGGGCCGAGTTCGTAAGCCAGATAGCGCACCGCCGATTCCAGGGCGGCCTTGGCCAGCGCCATCACGTTGTAGTGAGGCACGACTTTTTCGGCGGCGTAGTAGGTGAGTGTAATGATGCTGCCGCCTTCGGTCATCAGCGGCACCGCGCCGCGGCTGACGGCGATGAGCGAGTAGACGCTGACGTCGTGGGCGATGCGGAAGCCTTCGCGGCTGGTGTTGAGAAACTCGCCCCTCAGGTCCTCGACGGGGGCGTAGGCGACGGCGTGCACGAGGATGTCGATTTTGGCGTACTTTTCCCCGATTGCCGCGAAGAGGGACTCGATCTCCCGATCGTTGGAGACGTCGCACTGAAAGCCGGTGGCTCCGGAGAGATCGTGGATCAGGTCTTCAGCCTCGGCCTTCATGCGCTCGTTCTGGTAACAGATGGCCAGGGTGGCGCCGGCCTCGTGAAGTTTCTGGGCGATGCCCCAGGCGATGGAGCGCTTGTTGGCCAGCCCGAAAATCACGGCCGTCTTGCCCGCCAAGTTGATCATGCTGTTCGAGTTCCTCCAGGGTCTTTGCTCGATGAGGGGAAAAGGCGAACGACCCGATTCTCAGAATATCAGAGCGATTTTCGCGCGGATTGGAGTCAGGGACCGATCCAGGCCTTCACTCGCCGAGATCGATCAACTCGACGTGTCCCACGGGCCGTCCCAGAAAGCGCGAGCCCAGCCGCTCGAACTTCTCCACCGAGTCCGTGGCGAAGCAACGCACCTCGGTTTGCGGAGGCGCGCCCGCCCCGGCCGGCGCGGCTCGCCCATGCAAGAGTTGGACAGCGACTTGCGCCACGGATTCGGCGGAATCAATCACCCTGGCTCCAGGCCGCACCGCTGCTTCGAAGAGGGGCCTGAGCAGGGGGTAATGCGTGCAGCCGAGAACCAGCGTGTCAGGATTCATGCCGCGAGCCGCGGCCTCGGCGCGAAGTTCGTTCAAATAGATTTCGATCACTTCGGCGGTCACAGGATGACCGGTCCAGCCCTCCTCGACCAGCGGCACCAGCAGGGGGCAGGCTTTTTCCAGTACGCGCAGCCCGCGAGCGCGGCAAGCGGCCGTGTAGGCCTGGCTATGCACCGTGGCCTCGGTTGCAACCACCAGCACATCGCCGGTGCGCGATGCGGCCTGGGCGGCGGCTGCGCCGGGCTCGATGACGCCAAGCACCGGAACCGGCACTGCGTCCTGAATCGCGTCGAGGGCGAGAGCGCTGGCTGTATTGCAGGCGACCACCAGGAATTCCGCGCTCTGCTCGCGGACCAGAAAGCGCGCGCTTTGCACGGCGTAGCGCGCGATGGTGCGGCGAGACTTAGATCCGTAGGGCAGGCGCGCGGTGTCGCCCAAAAAGGCGAAACGGGCGCGCGGAAGCCGCTCCATCAGAGCGCGCAGGACGGTCAATCCGCCGAAGCCGGAATCGAAGACGCCGATGGCAGGTGACATCATTTCCAGAGTAGCCTCCGCCGGCGGGCTGCGTCCCAGAGCGCCGCTTCGCGGTGCGGAAAACCGCCGTCACAGTCCAATCTTTTTGAGATACCCATTCAACTCCTCGTCCGCGCCTGGGGCTGTACACGTTCCCCCGCGCTCAAAGAGGCAAACGCCTTTCCAGCACTGCGATTGACCGAATGCGGGAGGGATGGCGGGTGAGTTGCGCGGCGCAATCAATGCATTGAAAAACGGAGCATCCCTGGCGAGTTCCGCGGCGCCCGTGACCTGGACAATCGGCACATTGCGATGAAGGTGCGTGTATCCTCCCGATTCCCACCAGATGCGATCGTAAATTCCCACTCCGCATAAACCGGGTTCCCGGTTGAGATGATCGAAGGCTCCAACGCCCCACGGGGTTTTGTACCAGTCCGCACATTGCGCCGCCAGCATTGCCGACGAGATAAAGAAGAACGACACACCGATGGCCACGACCCACTTCGGATTGTTGAGGAATCGCACTCCGCGCCTGATTTCGGCCAGAAGATCCACAATTCCCATCGCCGCCAGAGTGACGGCAGGCGCAAGAACCGGATAGAGGAAGCGGACCTCCTTGTGCGGGATCACGCTGTGGGAGACGACTACGATGGCACAGAAAATGGCCAGGAACGGGCTTCGCCTGGAGCCGTGAAAGAGAAGCAGGACAGCGGGACCGATCAATACCACAAGAACCAGCAGGTACCAATACCACGGCTGAACCAGGGTCAGCGCCTTGCCGGGCCCGCTCACAACATTCTCTTTGCAGTAGAGGATGAACGACTGCCATGGATAGGACCAGGAGATCCAGTCCACGGCTCCGAAGACGAGCACGGGGATGGAAGCTCCGGCGGCGACCACTGGAACGCGCACGCGCCAGCGCGGATAGCAGAAGTACACCATGGCGAAAAGCACCGCGGGCAGCAATTGAATGCGGAGACATGCGGCTAACGCACAGAACAATCCCGCAAGGAACAGCCGCTTTCGCTCGCCCAGCCGCCGGCCATAAACGCCGAGATACAAGCCGGGCAACATCACGTGCGCGGCAATCACCTCAGTAAGCGCTTTGGGAGCAAAGTAAACCAGGCCGAAGTAGAAGGAACACGCCAAAGCCGCCACGATCGCCGCGGGCGTTCCGCTGGCGCGTTTGGCCCAGGCATAGGCAAACCATACGGCGGTGAGTGAAATCAGCGACAGAACGATCGTAGTTCCCAGAAGATAACCCGCGGAACCGGAGCCCATCCATGCCGTCGCGCGCATGACACCGGCAAGGAACGCAGGGAACACCCAGGAACGAATGCCGAGCCGCCACTCCCAGGGAATTACGCCGTATCCGTAGACCAGCCTGTGCGCCGGCTCAAGCGTCTGGAAAATCTCATCGGGGAAAAAGATGTTGGGCGAGCCCAGCGCAAGCCCAAGCCGCAAGGCGAGGGCAAAGCCGAGCAGGGCCGCCCAGGCGGAGATTGTTTTTGTCCGCGTCACGGCCGGTCACCTGCGGCCGGCGCCGCGGACTCGGCGGTCAGATAGGTACGCGTCAAATCGGCGTGGCCGGCGAGAGTGGCGCGGGGCTGGCCGTCGACCAGAAAGCGAACTTGCGTCACGCGTGGGAAGTTGGCGTTGAGCGTGGCGCAGACGGAGAGCACAGTGAGCGTCTCGGTTTCCAGCCCGGAGGGATGGCCGGCGGCAAATGCGCCGGTCAGATTGACGACAGCAAGTTCGGGGCCTTCCGGCGCGAGTTTCCCGCCGGCATCCGCAATGGGCACAAGAAAGACCTGGGCGATGGAGCCTGCGCCGCCGGGCACGGGATGCGCGGCATCGGGAGCGGCGTAAAGGTCGAGCAGCTTGCCCAGGACGGCGCGCGCGCGGGCCTCAGGATTTTGCGGCAAGGGCAACGAGAGAATGCGGGGCTCGACGGTGTTATCGGCGTCGTTGGCCGCCATGAGCGTGGCTTGCTCGGCGGGGGCTACCTGGGGCGCCTGGGTGGGCGCCGAGTCCTGGCCCTGGAGCAGCCTGCGATGGGCGAGGCGCAATTGGTTCCATAGCAAACCGCCCATGAGGACGGAGGCCACAAGCAAAAGGATGAAGAGGACGGTCTGGTGGCGAGGGATCACGGCTGAGGATCCCCCCTCTGTTCCGATCGCCACTCCACCAGCGCGGCGGCGAGGGCTTCGGCCACGCGCGTCTGATAGTCAGGATCGTCGAGACCGGCCTGCGCATTCGACGATCGATCCGGGGCAACTTCAACGGCCATAGCGGGGCAGGTCATGCTGTCGATTGCGGGCAGCGCGGTGCGGCCCAGGGCGACGGGCACGCTTGCGTGAGAGAGCGCTGAGTCGATCGTTCCGGCGAGAGTAAGGCTGCGCGCGATCCAAGCGGCCTGCGCAGTCTTCCAGGGAAGGAAGCGCCGGGCTTCGATTGGAGCCAGCGAAGAGACAAACAAATGCACGCCACTCCCGCTTTCGGACGCGTGCAGGCTGAGGCAAGCCATGGCGTTGGCGTTGTTGGCAATCCCGGCACGGCGGTCAGAATCCACTGAGGCGTCGGAGTCCCGCGTGGTTACCACCGCGAAGCCGCGCGCCATGAGCAGCGAGCGAAGCCTGATGCTAAGGGCCAGGGTGTAGGCCTTTTCCGCCAGAGGGCCGAGATGAGCGCCTGGGTCGTCGCCGCCGTGGGCAGGGTCCAGCAGCACCACAAAGCGTTGGGCGGGCGCGGACGGAGCCTGCGCGCCCAGCACCGGTACGGCAGCGCATAGCAGAAGAACCCATGCGCGGGCAAGGTATCCAAGCCTCCCGGCGGAGTGCGGTAAAGAAACCGATCCCGCGCCCTGCGAAGGAATGGGCCGCGGAATGAACATCCGTCCGGGCATGCGCTTACTCCAGCGCGTAGATCGCCAGGCCGCTGAGCAGCTTGGGGTAAAAGTCGGTGGACTTTTGCGGCATGACCTCGCCGGCGAAGGCTACCTCTTTCAACTGTGTCATGGTCACCGGGTTGGTGAGGAATGCGATATCGGCTTGACCGGCGCGCACCAGTTCGACGGCTTCCTGGCCATCTCGCAGATAGCGGAGATTGGTTTGCTGGCGCACCTTTTCGGCATCGAGGCCCAGCAGCCGTTCGAGGACGACGGAGTGCAGTTGGGCGAGGTCGAGCTGGCGCTGGCGCTCGGGGAGGCCGGCCAGGGCCTCGGCAACCGCATCCGGCCTGGAGCGCAACAGGAAAGCGCCGGCACAGGTGACGGCGACGAAAGCGACGCCAGACTCGCGGGACAACGTATCCAAGAATCCAGAGGCATCGAAGGGAGGCAGCGATTCCACCGTGAAATATGCTTCGGCGGCCTTAAAGAAGGCTGTCGCGAAGAAGCCGTCGAGGCTGTGGACGACGCGATGGGTGGGCAGGATCACCAAGCCCTCCGAATCCATATTCACAAAGGTCATCATGGCCGCGGCCTCAGGGTATTCCGGCTGCGGGAGCTGCTGCGTGCCGGAGGCGGTTTTGGCGGGGGCTGCAGCCGTATGTCCCCTGGAGTAGTTCAGCGCCGTTTCGTAGCGGTGGTGGCCGTCGGCGATGATCAGCTTCTTGTCGGCCATGGCGGCAACGAGCAGGCGGATGGCGGCAGGATCGTTCACGCGCCAGAGACGGTGGAGCACGCCGAATTCGTCGGTTACCTCGGCGTCGGCAGCGCCGTTGTCTTCGTAGAGAAGCTTTTCCACGCTGCCCGCGGGGTCAGAGTAGAGCATAAAGATCTGGCCAAAGTGCGCCCGCGTGGCGCGGAGCAGATGGAGCCGGTCGCTTTTGGGCTTGGACAGCGTCTGCTCGTGGCGGAAGACCACCTGGTCGGCATAGTCCTGGAGCTTGCCCAGAGCGATGAACCCCCGCCGCTCCTTCACGGTTTCGGTTCCGGGGACCTGGAAACGCTGCGCGTATGCAAAGACACAGGGCACATTTTCCTGGATGAGGATGCCCTGTTCCCGCCAGGCGCAAAAATCGCGCGCGGCGCGCGTATAGACGTTTTCGCCCTGCTCCACGTCAAATAACTCGGGCAGTCCCAGGACGATGCGGACCAGGTTGAAGGGGCTGCGCTGGTAATAGGCCTGCTGCATGGCCGGGGAGATTTTGTCGTAGGGCTGGGTGACTACATCTTCCAGGCGGACAGCCGAGGGATTGTAGCGCCAAGCGCGAAAGGGATAAATGCGAGCCATGAGGAAGGTCTTACTCCCCCGTTGAAACGGTGGAATTTGAGCACCCGTCATGCCGCGATGCCCGTTGGGGATTGCGGGGTGCTCTCAGGCTCGATTGTATCGCAGCGTTGCTGCGCAACCAGCCTTTGCGGATTTTGGCCTGAGGGATGACGGAGCGAGAATCCGATAACAGCGCGAGTGCACGATTAGTGATAAGATCGCCTTCAACCGCCGGGGTGATGGATGACCACGCTTCCCCAGCACACGATTCCAAGAGGTGGCGGCAATCTGGCATTGCTTGGCCGCTGCGTACGGGTCTGTTCGCTCATCGCGGTTTTTTGCCTGGCGCGGGCGGGCGCCCAAGAGGATCCGCTCAATAAAGTACACGTGGAGCCGCCCTCGAGCTCATCGGCGCCCGCGAGCGAACCCAGGGGGGCTGAAGCGCCTGCCGAAACCGGCCCGGCGTCGTTGAGAATCCATCCCGGCTCGTTCCTCCGCATGAACGTGGACATGGTGCTGGTCCCGGTTACGGTCACCGATCCGTTGAATCGCCTGGTCACAGGGCTGGAACAGGAAGACTTCCTGATTTACGAGAACAATGGCGAGCAGAAGATCGCCAGTTTTGCCTGCGAAGATGCTCCGGTTTCGATCGGTATCATCTTCGACCTCTCCGGCTCGATGACATCGAAGCTGGTGCGCGCCCGGGAAGCGATTCTGCAGTTCATCAAGACGGCGAACCCGCAGGACGAGTTCTTCGTGATCGGATTCAACGACCGGCCGGAGCTGATCGAGGACTTCACCAGTTCGGTCGCGGACATTCAGGCGCGGCTGGCGACGGTCCACGCAGGCCACCGCACCGCGCTGCTGGATGCGATTTACTACGGCGTGGCCAAGATGAAGGATGCGCACCACGAGCGCAAGGCGTTGCTGGTGGTTTCCGACGGAGGCGACAACCGGTCGCGCTACACCGAGGGCGAGGTGCGGGCGGCGGTGCGCGAGGCCGACGTGGAGATCTACTCGATCGGCGTCTTCGACCCCTACGCATCCCAGCCCGAAGAACGCACGGGACCGCAGCTTCTCGACGACGTCAGTTCCTCAACCGGCGGGCGGCTTTTCCGCGTTGACGACGTGGACGAAATGAGCGACATCGCCGAGAAGATCTCGACCGAGCTGCGCAACCAGTATGTGATCGGCTACAAGCCCAAGGACCTGGCCCGCGACGGGAAGTGGCGTAAAGTGAAGGTGAAGGTGAATCCACCTCCGGGACTGCCGCCGCTGACGGTCTATGCTCGCACCGGGTACTATGCGCCTCTCGAATAACGCGCTTCTCGCCGCATTCCTGGCCGTGACAGGGCTCCTGCTTCCGGCGCAAGTGGCGACTGCTCCGCCTGCCGGAACGCAGGCAAAGCCGGCGCCGTCCCTCACTGTGGACTCCGATCCGGTCCGCTCGCCCGACGCGACGGTGACGGCTGTTCCAGCAGGCACGATGAAAAAACAGGGCGAGGGTTACCTGTACCACACCGACGTGGAAGAGGTCGTGTTGAACGCTACCGTGCTCAAGGGCACGTCCCTGGTCGAGAACCTGACCAGAGACGATTTCACGGTCTACGAAGACGGAGTGAAGCAGACCCTTCTCAGTTTCCAGCACACAGACCTGCCCGTCTCCATGGGACTGGTGATCGACAATTCCGGGTCGATGTACCGCAAGCGGCCGTCGGTGAATAAGGCAGCGCTCGATCTGGTGGTGGCCTCGAACCCGCAGGACGAGGCCTTCGTGGTGAACTTCTCGGACGAGGCATTCATCGACTGCGATTTCACCTCCAACGTCAACAAGCTGCGCGAGGGATTGTCGCACATCGATTCCCGAGGCGGCACGGCGCTCTACGATGCCGTGACGGCCTCCGCGGATAAGCTGGTGGCAGACGCCAAGCGACCCAAGCAGGTTCTCATCCTGATCACCGACGGGGAAGACAATGCCTCAAGTCTGAACCTGGAGCAGACGATTCGCCGCGTGCAAGAGCTTTCCGGGCCGGTGATCTACTCGATCGGATTGCTTTTCGGCGACGAGAATGACCGTGCCTCGGTTCGCCATGCGCGCCGCGCCCTGGAGTTGCTTTCCACCGAAACCGGCGGGATGGCGTTCTTCCCCAAGTCCATCGATCAGATCGACCAGATCGCCGCCGAGGTGGCGCGGGATATTCGCAGCCAGTACACGCTGGTCTACCACTCGACGAAGCCGACGACGGAGCCGGGATTCCGGCGCGTGGAAGTGACCGCCGAAGCCAAAGGGATGGGCAAGCTGACAGTTCTCACCCGCACCGGATACTTTCCGGTGGCGCCTACGGCCAAGCAAACGGCAGAGGTGGCGAGGTAGGGAGCGGATATGGAGGACGATGCCGAGCGGCAGGCGATGCTGGAGCAACTGGCGCACCTGAAGGCGATGGGCGAGAAGGCCTACGACGACATGTACGAGGCCCATTCCTCGAGCGGCGCGAACGTCTGCTACAGCGACGCCAAGGAGTGCTTTTGGGATGCCATCGGGCTGGCCGAGCGGCTGGGGCTGAAGGATGAGGCCGAGGCGCTGGAAAAGCGGCTGGCGCACATCAAGGCGGTGTTCCGGAGCCAGTTTACATAGAGAGCGGTTGCATTTCGAGCACCTGAGTGGACGTATGAGATGGCCCGGATGTTGAGTGCTTATAACGTCCTCCAGGGCCTTTTCTCCGTCATCGGCTGGATTTCATTGGGCCGCCTCAAAGCCCGCACGATAAGCTAGAAGCAGGAGATCGCAGCGAAGAGCTAACCCCATGTCCCCATACAAGTACTCGACTCTTGCCGTCCATGCGGGGCAGCACCCCGACCCGCTGACGGGCGCGGTGAACGTGCCCGTTTACCTTTCCTCGACCTTCGAACTGACCGGCATCGGCAGCGACCGCGGCTGGGACTACTCGCGCGCGGGCAACCCCACGCGCGACCGGCTGGAAATGGCGGTGGCCGCGCTCGAAGGCGGCACCAGCGGCCACGCCTTCACCACCGGCATGGCGTCCATTGCGGCGCTGGTGGCCATGTTGCGCACGGGCGATCACATCGTCTGCTCGCGCGACGTGTATGCCGGCACGGTGCGGCTCTTTGACCAGATCGTGAGCGGCTACGGCATCCAGATCGAGTACGTGGATACGAGCAACCTGGCGGCGGTGGAAGCGGCCATGAAGCCCCACACGAAGCTGGTGCATATTGAGACGCCGAGCAATCCGCTGATGGTGCTCACCGACATTGCCGCAGTCAGCCGCATTGCCCACGCGCACGGCGCCGAGGTGAGCGTGGACAACACGTTTCTGTCGCCGGCGCTGCAGCGGCCGCTGGAGCTGGGCGCGGACATCGCAATGCACTCCACGACGAAGTACCTGAACGGACACTCGGACGGCCTGGGCGGTGTCCTGGTCGGCTCGAAGCCGGAGCACAAGGAACGATTTCTCTTCATCCAAAAAGCGGCCGGCGGCGTGATGTCGCCTTTCGAGTGTTTTCTAGTGCTGCGCGGGATCAAAACGCTGCCGCTCAGGATCAAGCAGCACGAGGAGAACGGCCGCGCGGTGGCGGAGTTCCTTTCGACGCACCCGAAGGTGAGCAAGCTGGCCTATCCGGGGCTGAAGAGCCATCCGCAGTACGACCTGGCGGTGAAACAACAGAGCGGCTTCGGGTCGATGATGAGCTTCGAGCTCAAGTCGCGCGAGGAAGCGGCGCGGTTCCTCACGGCGATCAAGATCTTCATCAACGCCGAATCGCTGGGCGGCGTGGAGTCGCTGGCCTCGCACTCGGCCACCACCACGCACGGCTCGGTGAGCGAAGAGGTGCGGCGGGCGATGGGGATCAACGAAGGCCGCATCCGGCTTTCCATCGGCATCGAGGACAAGGAAGACCTAATCGGCGACCTCGACCAGGCTCTGAAAGCCGTGTAACGAGGCATCATGCACGAGTCGTACATGATTCTCGCGATTGACACCTGTGGGTCCTCTGGCTCCATTGCCCTGGGCTTGAAGGAGGGCCAGGATCTCTACATTCTGGGCAACAGCCAGTTTGGCGGGCGCAGCTACTCCGAGAGACTGGTTGCGGCGGTCGGTGAGCTTCTGGGTCTCGGCGGAGTGCATTTGGGGCTGATCCATGCCCTCGTGGCCGTCAACGGGCCAGGGAGCTTTACCGGGGTCCGCGTCGGCTTGAGCGCCGTGAAAGGCCTGGCCGAGGGATCGCAAATTCGCGTTCTCGCCGTCTCCCGGCTGGAAGTGTTCGCAGCAGCCTCCGGAGTCTCTTCTGTCGCCCTCGGCGCCCACCGTCAAGAGGTATTTCTCCGTCTCGCGGAGCCGGCAAGCGCGGCACGGGAGCTGCTGGCGGGAGCGGCAGAACTGGCCGCCATCCAGCCTCATCCGCCTCGCGTCGCCGTTTGCGACGAAGAAGCGGCTCAGTTGCTTCAGGCGGCGTGGCCGGCGGTTGAGCTGGTGAGGACCGCGGCGCCCAACGCCGATGACGCTCTGCGGCTCTGCGCGCCGCGCGTGGCGCGCGGAGAGTTTATCGATGCGGCGCTGCTGGACGGACACTACCTGCGCCGGTCGGACGCCGAGATCTTCGGCGCCGACGTTGCCGCCCAGGCGGCAGCGGCGGCAAAGCAAAGAGCATGAACGAACCCGCGGCGGAAATCCAAATCCGGCGCATGGCCGCAGCCGACCTGGCCAGGGTGATGGAGATTGCAGCGAGCCTGCCGGATGCGCCGCACTGGCCGCAATCGGACTATGAGAGAGCCCTGAATCCGGAGTGGACGCCCCGGCGGATCGCCCTGGCCGCGGCGGAGCAGGAGTCGTGCGTTCAAGGTTTTACGGTGGCCCGTCTTGTCCCGCCGCAGGCCGAACTGGAGACGATAACCGTGGCAGCAGGTTGCCAGCGGCGCGGCATGGGGCGGCGGCTGTTCCACGCGCTGGCCGGGGAACTGCGTTCGGCCGGGGTGCGCGAGCTCCTGCTGGAGGTGCGCGCCTCGAACCGGGCGGCGCAGGAGTTCTACCGGGCACTCGGCTTCGTCGAGACTGGCCGCCGGACGGGCTACTATGCAGATCCTGTTGAAGATGCGGTTCTGATGGGGCGGAAGATTCGCTGATTTGGGACTACGTTGCGTCACGGCGTCTGACGGCGTATTCCGGCCGGATGATGCCGGCCAGCAGAGCGGCCATTGACGGCGGGCCTTCTACCCGATTTTCACAGGCTCACGGTACTTTCGGCGGTTTTCTGGCTTGCCGATTGTCCTACCGTGGCGATATATGTAAATGTTCTAAGAAAATCGGCGGCTCTGCACCGCCTACCCGAACCGCCGAACTGGGGGTGCTTGATGGATGAAGTACAGGGTTCCACGCTGAGCGAAGAGATCGATCGCTTGCACGCCGAACATCGCTGTTACGCTCAGCGTTTGGAAGAGTTGCTTCAAAAGCCATACCTTACCGAAGACGAGCAACTGGAAGAAGTGCGCTTGAAGAAGCTCAAGCTGCACGCCAAGGATCTGATCTTTGCGCTGGAGCGCCGGGCGATGGCCGTGGCGTAGGCCCCAAGGCGCCTGGCTATAGCGGCTTTCTTGCCGAGCGAGACTCTCATGCGGCACAGTGTGTGCTTTGTGTGCAAGCGGGGCTCCGCGCCCACAATGCATTCCCTAAATCACCGTATAATCGTTGGGACGATGGTTCGCGACGGTTACATCTACGGACTGGTGTTTCTTGCAGTCGCGGCGGCATGCTGGTGGTTCAGCGGCAGCCTGTGGCTCAGCTTGGTTCCGGTGCTCCTGGCAGCCTTCTTTCTGTGGTTTTTCCGCGATCCCCGTCGCGCGATTCCGGCCGGCAAAGGATTGATCGTTTCGCCAGGGGACGGACGAGTTACCGAGACAGCCTCCATTGTGACTCCCGAAGGCTCCCGCCAGCGGATCAGCATCTTCCTCAGCGTTTTTGACGTGCATGTGAACCGCGCGCCCATCGGCGGCGTGGTAAGCCGCGTGCACTACCAAAAGGGCAGATTCCTCAACGCCATGAATCCCGCCTCGGCCGACCGCAACGAACAGAACGCGGTAACCTTGCGCGGCCAGGGAACCGACGCGGGGTTCGAAGTCACCTTCAAGCAGATTGCCGGGCTGCTGGCGCGACGCATCGTTTTCCGCTGCCACGAAGGCCAGACGGTGGAGCGGGGGCAGCGCGTGGGACTGATCAAGTTCGGATCGCGCGTTGACGTCGTGATTCCGGCCAGCGCGGTGCTTCGGGTGAGGGTGGGCGAGCGGGTGAAGGGCGGCGCCAGCGTGCTGGCCGCAATCCACTCGACCGACAAAGACCTGACATCAGGGACCCCGGCCCTCCACCCCGCCGACGAAGACCTGTCGTCGGGGACCCCGGCCCTGCCGGGGAGAGAGAACGCATGAACCACTTCGATCCTGCCCGGGCAAAAGGCAAGCCGCATCCGCGATTGCGCCGTGGCATGTACCTGCTGCCTTCGCTCTTCACGGCCGGCAATATAGGGATCGGCTACTTCTCCATCACCCAGACGCTTGACGCCATTAGCCGCGACGCGCAATGGCACCTGGATTGGGCCGCCATCGCCATCCTGTTGGCCATTCCCTTCGACGCGCTCGACGGCCGCATTGCCCGCATGACCAACACGACCACCGACTTCGGCAGGGAGCTGGATTCGCTGGCCGATGTCATCACCTTCGGCATCGCGCCCAGCCTGCTGGCGTTCGTGTGGGGGTTCCACTTTCTGCCCGATTCCATGAATCCGCAAATGCGGATGCACCTGATGCAGGCCGGCGCCTTCGTTTGCTTTCTCTTTCTTCTCAGCGGAGCTTCGCGGCTGGCTCGCTTCAATATCAGCCACGACGCGCAGCCCCGCAACCCGGGGCGCCCGGACAGGAAGTATTTTGTGGGCATGCCGATTCCCGCTGCCGCGGGTCTGCTGGCCGCCACCGTCCATTTCTTTAATGCCTACCCTGTCGAAGAGTGGTGGATTGCAGTTCCGTGGCTGGTTCTGGTCGGTTTGTGCGGCTTCCTGATGGTCAGCACCTGGCGCTTTTGGTCGGCCAAGGAGATCAACTTCTCCCGCCGCCATCCCTTCCAACTGCTGGTGCCATTGGCGATTGTCGCCTACGTGATGGTCCGCTACTCAAACACGGCGCTGTTCCTGGCCGCACTCGCCTATATGTTCTCGGGCATATGGGCACGCGCGGCGTATGGTTGGTCGAGGCGGCGCCGCAGGAGGCGCCAGGACACGCCCGATCCCGCAAAAATTGCGGCAGAACCCGGCCCCTGGAGGCCGTAGCCTACCTTCCAGTTCAAGAAAAGGATGCCTGTGTACAAGATAGCCATTGCCGGGGCTTCAAGCCTTGTGGGACGGGAGTTGAAAGAGGTTCTCTCGGAGTCTCCTTTGGCCTCGGCCAGCTTTGCTCTGCTCGACGAGGAAGACGCGCAAGGCCAGTTGGACCAAGTGGGGGACGAAGTCACCTTCATCCAATCCATCAGCGCCGAAGCCTTTGAGCATGCCGACTTCACCTTTTTCTGCGGCAGCGAGAACCTCACGCTCCGGTACTGGCGTCATGCCCTGCGCGCCGGGTCCACGGTCCTGGATCTCTCGGGCGCGCTGGACCAGGAGACCGGCGTGCTGGTGCGCGCACCCTGGCTGGGAAAAGAGGAGGCGTCTGTCGACCTATTTACGCCAGCCGTCGTACCCGCCCACCCCGCGGTGATTACGCTTGCGTTGCTGCTCAAGCGGCTGCAACAGGCCGCTCCGGTTCGCTTTGCCGCGGCCACGATCCTTGAGCCGGCCAGTGAGTTTGGCCGCGCCGCCATGGACGAACTGCACCAGCAGACGGTGAGCCTGCTGAGCTTCCAGCCGCTGCCGCGGGCCATCTACGACGCGCAGGCGGCCTACAACCTGCTGGGCGGCCTGGGAGAGAGCGCCACGGTCAATCTTCCCGCAGTGGAGGCGCGCATTCGCCGCCAGTACGAAGCGCTCACCGCGGGGCGCGGCCCGTCGCTGGCCGTCCAAATCATCCACGCGCCGGTCTTCCACGGCCATACGTTTTCCATCGCCGTGGAGCTCGACCGGCCAGTCGAGATGTTTGCGCTTGAAGAGGCGCTGGCCGGCGAACACATCGATCTGGTACTGGAAGATACCGATTCGCCCTCGAACCTTGCGGCCACTGGACAGAACGACGTTCTGGTGCGCCTGCGTCCGGAGCCTCTGGCCCGCAACTCCAACCTGGCATCCCGGTTGTGGCTGTGGGCCGCCGCCGACAACCTGCGCCTGAATGCGCAAAATGCAGTTCAGTGCGCGCTTGATCTTCGGCGGTTGCGGCCGCAGGGGACGGTGCAGTAA
>PMYE01000093.1 GCA_003171315.1 Acidobacteriaceae bacterium | reverse complement strand
CAGGTGTTGCGGTCGCGCAGCAGGATGTTCTTGCGCGAAAGAGCGCGCGTCTGGTGGGGAATGCGGCGGTATTCGAGCAGGCGGATCACGGAGGGCATGGCGATGATGGTGCGCTGCGCGTGCAGCGTGAGGCCGTGCTCTTCCTCGGTGCGCGCGATGCCCTTGAGCACCAGCACCAGCGCGCGGCGCGCGCCGCAGATGTTGATTGGCTCATACGAGGCGTTCAGCACCAGGACCGGCATCTGCAGAATGTGTGTGTGGGCGTACCTCGCGGATCCGTGGTCGGTGGCCAGCACCACGGCCTTCCACCCCGCGGACGAGGACCTGTCCGCGGTGGCCCCGGTTTTGGCGATGGCTTTCATTTTGCGCGCGTGAATCATGGCTTTTCCCAACGACATCTCTTTTCCCCCGCTCAAAAAGATGGCTGTCCCCGCAAAGAAGATGTATCCAAACTGAAACCCGCGTCATGCCTGGCCGAGCCCGGCGGCGTCCCGGTCAGCGGCTCGCCTTCTTCCGCACCGGCGTCGTCGAAGCTCCGCCAAAGTCCCACAGCGCGCTGCGCACGCGCCAGCGTCGCCACACGGACCGACGCAGCTCCGGCTCGCAGCAGCGCCGCTGAGGCCGCGCGCGCTGTAGCTCCCGTGGTCAGAATGTCATCCACCAGCAAAATGTGCCGCGCCGCTACCTGCGCCGGATCGGAAACCGAAAATGCGCCGCGCACGTTCTGCCGCCGTTGGCGCGGGGTCAAGCCGGCCTGACTATCGGTGGAGCGTAGCCGCATGAGGGTGCTTGGGGCCAGCGTGAACCTCCACTGCGGATGGCTCTTGCGCAAGAATTCGATCGCCTCGGCAGCGAGCGAACGCGACTGATTGAATCCGCGCTGAGCGTACTTGGAGCGGTGCAGCGGCACCGGAACCACCAGCATTTCCGCCGGAGCCTCACCGGCCAGTTGCGCAATCGCCCGGGCGAGCATCCGGCCCAATTCGCGCGCGGCCGGGCGCAGGCGGTCGTACTTCAGCGCATGAATCGCCTCCCGCAAGCGGCCACGATAAACGCCGTAAGAAACGGCTTTGACAAAGGGCGGGGGCGCCAGGCGGCATGCCCGGCATAGCGTTGAAAACGTGGGCCCTGAAGGCGCAAGCAGCGCGTCGCCGCAGCGCGCGCACGCGGGAGCGTCCTGGCAGGGGAATTCCAACCAGCAAGCAGGGCAAATTGGCACGGAAGAAAGCCGCGGCAGAGGGGAGCCGCAAAGAGCGCAGGGGGCGGGAAGGATGGCGCAACTTAAACTATCGATTGGACTTCGGAGCACGCGAACCACCGCGCGCCACCGCGTTGTCTGCGCTAGCGGAACGTCGGTCGTGCGGATGGCGGTGTCTCTTGAGAAGACGCACCTCGCTTCGGGGCAAAAAACCGAACCGATGCAGCCCGATGCGGCAAGTATACCGCATTGTTCGGAAAGGAACCCGCTCCTGCGCGGTGAATACGGTGGCCAGGGCCGGCGCCCCTTGCGAGGCATGGGTTTACCGCTCTACGGACACGGAATCCCTCATAACCGGTTGCCTTTGCCGGAAGGGCCTTAAAAGACACCTGCCATGTAGGTTTCCGCCGGGCGCAGTTTCTCCGACTTCGAACCGCACGCGGCCAGCACCACCGGCGACAGCGTAATGACCGGGCAGTGCGCATGGGCCAGCGTTTTGTAGACCACGCCGTGCCGGGTGATGGCGGCAAAAGCCGAAGCGCCATGCGCTCCGAGAACGATGAGGTCCACCAGCTGTGCGCGGCTCTGATAGAGCAACTCTTCGGTCGGGTCGCCCGGCACCACGATGGTCTGGATCGCGATCTGTCCCTGCAGCTTCCTGGGAATCAGCGCAAACATGCTCGCTTCCACCTCGTCCAGCGAACGTCCGGCCAGAAACTCCGCGCGCTCCTGGGGCCGGATGACATGCTGCAGAATCAAACGCGCCCCATGCTGCGCGGCCAGTGCCGCGGCAAACGATGGTACCACTGTGCTGGCCTCGTTCAGGCTTGTGGCGCAGAGAATGGTGCGCATGGCAAAGTTGCGGTAGCTGCCGTCCACTACTTCGGGGCCAATGATATAAACCGGCGACGTGGCAGTGCGCAACACTGCCTCAGCCACCGAACCCACCAGCAATTTGCCGATGGGGCCCGGAGAGTGCGTGCCCATCACGATGCGGTCGATCTCGCGTTCGTGCGAGTAGGCCAGAATCTCGTCGGCGGGCAGCCCCGGCCTCACCACGACCTCGCATTTGAGGCCCGCTTCGCGGACGCGTAGCGCTAGCGGCTCCAGGTGCTGCTTCTCACTCCGCGCCGCGGCGGCGTAGTCGTAATAGCGAATGCCCGAGGCTTCCGAAGCAGCCACCACGAGCGTGTCGTAGGCGTGAAAGAGGATGAGATCGGAACCGAATTCCCTGGCTTGCGCAAGCGCGAACGAGAAGGCTTTTTGGTTCGCGGGTATCTCGGTGGCGAAGAGGATGGTGGAGGGCTTGCTCCAGCCTGGCTTCAATACGGATGCCATGGGAACCTCCTTCGACTGCGCTCAAATCGTTGACGATTCAGCGCTGTTTTTGCGGTATTTCATCGCACATAACAAAGTGGTCCTGCTCACTTTATCTCGTTTTGCAAGCACCGCTCGCCGGTCGCGGTCTGCCGCAAAATCACTTTATCGAAACGTGGCCCAGCAGGGCGACTGGCACGTGACAAAATTGTGGCTCCGTTTCCCGAATTTGTCTAGCGGGGCGCCGCTGCCCAGATCGGAACGCATGATGTGATCTCAATCACAGCCTAATCCTCCTGGAAACTGTTTTTCTGGGTTGGAATCGTGGCCCTCGGGAACGGTTTTTATGCTCTGGCGCCGTCGGCAAGCTGAAGCGCAGGCACGGTGTTTCGATCAGGGGGCCGTTCCATCCCCGGGCGTCTGGCATGTAGGCGCGCCAGACCGCCGCGGTTCACTCGGGAGGCCTCATGCAGCCGATGCATACCATTCCCGCGCGCGGCGGGATCGACTACGACGAATCCCCTTTCCTTGCCATCTGGGAAGTCACGCAGTCCTGTGACTTGGCTTGCAAGCATTGCCGCGCCGCGGCGCAGCCCATTGCGCATCCCGACGAATTGACGCACGCCGAAGGCAAGGCGCTTATCGACCAGATCGCCGCGATGCACGTCCCCATCTTCGTTTTCACCGGAGGCGATCCGCTCAAGCGCAAGGATGTCTTCGAGTTGATCCGCTACGCCGCGAGCAAAGGCGTGCAGGTCGCGGTCACTCCCAGCGCCACGCCTCTGCTCACCCGCGAGGCGATTTTCAAGATGAAAGAGGCCGGCCTCGTCCGGCTCGGCATCTCGCTCGACGGCTCGACCCCCGAAATTCACGACGCCTTTCGTGGCCTGCCCGGCGCATGGGCGCGCACCATCCAGGCCATCGAGTGGGCCAATGAAGCCGGCATTCCCATCCAGGTGCACACCACCGTAAGCCGCCACAACGTCAACGACCTGGACAACCTCTGCAACTTGTTCGAAAAGCTCGCCATCGTGATGTGGAACGTTTTCTTCCTGGTTCCCGTGGGCCGCGGCCAGTTGGACGATCTGCTGAGCGGCGAGGAGTTTGAGCAGGTCTTCGGCAAGATCTACGAACTCTCGCGGCGAGCGAATTTCCAGATCAAGACCACCGAGGCGATGCACTATCGCCGCTACCTGCTGCAGCACAATCTGGAAGAGAGGAAGATGGGGCACGGGCACGGCCATCCGCACGAGGCCGCGTACGAGCCCGGCGCTCCCAAGGCCGACGCCGAGGCGCGCAATCGCGCCTGGGCCACGCGCCGCGTCAACGACGGCAAAGGCTTCATGTTCATCTCCCACGTGGGCAACGTCTATCCCAGCGGCTTTCTGCCCATTCACGCCGGCAACGTCCGCGAGACGCCGTTGGCCGAGATCTACCGCAATGCGCCCATCTTCAAGGCCCTGCGCAACACCAGCCGGCTTGAAGGCAAGTGCGGCGCCTGCGAGTACAAGGAGATTTGCGGCGGTTCGCGCTCCCGCGCCTACGCTCTCACCGGCGATCCGCTGGCCCAGGAACCCTGCTGCATCTACCAGCCCAGGAACTGGGATCCGCTGCTGGAGAACGAAGCCGAAGCCTATCGGCAAGCCTCGCCTTCCGGAACATTGGTTTCGATCTAAGTTCCGCGCCACTCCCATGGCGTGGGCCGCACGGGCGCGCAACACGCGAGGATCGCAATTTCCCAGGCAAACATGTGAACATCTCCGCTTTCGTTTGCCGCAGATGCCCGGAACAGGCTGACGGCTCACTTTGCCGTGGCCTGGCGCAGGCCGCCCAATGCTGTAAACATGGAAGCAGGGTCAAGGGATGCGGATTGCGATCATCGGCGGCGGCATCGCGGGCCTGGCGGCGGCCTTTGAGCTCGAAAAGGCGCGAGCGGCGGGCGCGGCCGTCGAGTACACGCTCTATGAAGAGCGGCCGCGTCTGGGTGGATCGCTGGCCTCGGAGACAGTAAACGGCGCGGTGCTGGAGCGCGGACCCGATTCGTTCCTGACGGAGAAACCCGCCGCGGCCGAGCTCTGCCGCGAGCTGGGTCTGGGCGGCGATCTGCTGCCCTCGAACGACGCCGCGCGCAAGACATATATCGTGGTGCGCAACCGGCTGGTGGCGCTGCCCGACGGACTGATGTTCCTGGTGCCCACCAAGCTGGTTCCCACCGCCCTCACGCGGCTTTTCGGATTGCGCACCAAAATGCGCATGGCTCTCGATCTGCTGCATCCCCCCACGGCCAATGGGCACGACGAGTCAGTTGCCGCCCTGGTGGAGCGGCATTTCGGCCAGGAGGCCGTCGACCGGCTGGCCGATCCGCTGTTGAGCGGGATCTATGGCGGCGACGCCGCGCAGTTGAGCGCGCAAACGGTGCTGCCGCGGCTCGTCGAGATGGAGACGAAGTACGGCTCGCTCACCCGAGGCATGCTGGCCGCGCATAAAAAGATGAGGGCCCATGCGAAGTCCTCGTCCAAAACCCAAAACGGCGGAGCCGCGATTTTTACAGCGCTGCGCGGCGGAATGCAGCAATTGGTTGACGCTCTCGTTGCGCGTCTCGATCCTGCGCGCCTGCGTGCGGCAACGCCGGCGAGCGCCGTCCGTAAGACGGAAGACGGTTGGAGCGTCGAAGCAGGCGGCGCGGCGCAGGAGTTCGATGCGCTCATCATGGCCGCATCTGCGTGGGCTGCCGGGTCTCTGCTCGCTCCGGTCGATCCTATGCTCGGCAGCGAGCTTGGCGCGATCCCCTACTCCTCGTCGATCACCGTGAATCTGATTTATGACGAGTCGAAAATCGGCGCGCTTCCCGAAGGCTTCGGCTTTCTCGTTCCGGCTATTGAGGGCCGCTCGATGCTGGCCTGCACGTTTTCGCACCGCAAGTTCCTGGGCCGCACGCCGCCGGGCAAAGCAGTCTTTCGCGCCTTTCTGGGCGGGATGAAGCGCGAGGCGCTGCTGGCCGAGAGCGACGGCTTTCTCATCGCGACCGTTCGCCGCGAGATGGCTGCGATTCTGGGCGCGAAGACGTTTAGGGCAGAGGTCGAGCCCGAGCACGCGCAGGTTTCGCGCTGGCGCCGCGCCATGGCGCAATATGCCGTTGGTCACCGCGAGCGCATGGAGCGCATCCATGTGAGCGTGGCGGCGCTGCCCGGCCTCCGCCTCGCCGGCAACGCCTACGATGGCATCGGCGTTCCCGACTGTATACGGTTGGGGAGGCAGGCGGCGCGGGAGTTGGCTGCGGCGGGTGCAAAGACGCCTGCGTCAACGCTCTGATTCGAACCGCGCTGCGGCGGCGCGGTACGATGGCCCGCCCGTATACTCGACTTGAGAGCATGACGACCCGCACGGACACATTTCTTGCGACGATTCTGGCTTCGACGCGCGCCACGCTGGCCGCGGCGAAAGCGGACGTGCCCGTAGCGGAGCTGGAGCGCCGCGCCGCCGGGCATCGCCCGCGCGGATGGGCCGCCGCCCTGCGCCGCCAGGCCGCAAAAGGCCCAGCCGTGATCGCAGAGATCAAGAAGGCCTCGCCGTCGAAGGGCCTGATCCGCGCCGACTTCGACCCTGCCTGGCTGGCCCGGCGCTACCGCGCGGGCGGCGCTGCCGCGCTCTCGGTGCTCACCGACGAACCCTACTTCCAGGGTAGCCTGCGCAACCTGGAGCTGGCCTCGGCCGCCGTGCCTTTGCCCTGCCTGCGCAAGGACTTCATCGTCGACGAGTACCAGATCGTCGAGGCCCGCGCCCACCGTGCCGATGCTATCCTGCTCATCGCCGCCGCGCTAACAGACGGCGAACTTAAGCGTTTCGCCCAGGCCGCGCGCTCGCTCGCGCTCGACGTTCTGGTCGAGGTGCACACCGCCGAGGAGCTGGCCCGCGTACTCGACGCGCTGGGCGAAACCGGCGCCGGCGCCATCGGCGTGAACAACCGCGACCTGAAGAGCTTCGAAGTGTCGCAGGAAACCTCGCTCGCGCTGGTGGAGCGCATTCCTGCGAGCGTGGTGCGCGTGACGGAGAGCGGGATCGCGACACACGAAGACATCGTTCGCCTGCGCAAGGCAGGATTCGATGCGTTCCTGATCGGCGAAAGCCTGATGCGGCGGCCCGATCCCGGCGAGGCGCTGGCGGAGCTGCTGAAGGGCGCAGCGGGCAAGCCATGAGCCTCTGGATCAAAATCTGCGCGAATACTTCGCTGAAGGATGCGTTGATCGCCGCTGAGGCCGGAGCCGATGCGGTTGGATTCGTCTTCGCGCCCAGCCCGCGGCAGGTGACGCCCGCGCAGGCGGCCGCCATCGTGCCGCATCTGCCGGCCGCGCTCGAAAAGATCGGCGTGTTTGTGGATGCGGTGTTTGAAGAGATCTCAGCGACGGTCGAAGCGGCCGGACTCACCGGCGTGCAACTGCATTGGGACGCGCCGCCCTCGCTGCCGGCGCAGTTGCGCGAGAGATTCGGGCCGAAGCTGCGCATTCTGGGCGTGGTGCACTTCGACGCAACGACCGCAGACAAAGACGCGGTCCCGAGCTCCGATCCGAATGTCGATGCGATTCTCGTCGACTCGCGCACGGTATCATTCGCGGGCGGCACGGGACAAACTTACGATTGGGGCGCGGCGCGAAAAACTATTTTTAGCGCCGATGGGCCAATGAAGTACGTTGCGGCCGGCGGACTGACGCCAGCCAACGTCGCCGGGGCCATCGCCACGTTGCACCCCTGGGGCGTAGATGTCGTCAGCGGCGTAGAAGCCGCGCCCGGCCGCAAAGATCCGGCCAAGGTCCGCGCGTTTATCGCCAATGCGCGCGCGGCGGTGCGTCGAAGGCGCCAAGCATAGGCGAGCTTAACGAATGTGTTAAGTCAGCCATCGGGTTTCCCCGATTGTGTTAAATGAACGCTATTTTACTTTACGCATTATTTGCATCCGTGCTAGTCTTGGACAGAAGATGAAACCCTTTGTTCCACAATCACTTCCGCTTGACGAAGTCGCCTGGGAACCGCTGATACCTCTGATTGGCAAGGCCAACTGGCAGCTCGCTGAGTACCAAGGCGTACTCACCACGCTTCCCAATCCCGAGTTGCTCCTGGCGCCATTCACCACTCAGGAAGCCGTACTTTCCTCCAGAATTGAAGGAACGCAAGCAACGTTAGGCGAGGTTCTCAAGTTTGAAGCCGGGCAAGAACCCGCATCAGAGGCGAGGCAACAGGATATCCGGGAGATCATCAACTACCGCCGAGCGTTACGTGAAGCAGAGGAAGCGTTGAGGGATCGTCCTTTCAACCTGAACCTACTTCTCCGGCTCCACTCCACGCTTCTTGACAGTGTGCGCGGAAGGAACAAGGCACGCGGAAGTTTCCGAACCGAACAGAATTGGATAGGCGCTCCTGGCAGTACGATCGAGCAGGCGCAGTTCGTTCCACCCGCACCAGGCCAGAGCCTGCTGAATGCACTTTATAACTGGGAAAGCTACTATCACATGGAACGCCCAGACGCGCTTGTCCAACTCGCTATCATTCACGCACAGTTTGAGATACTTCATCCATTTCTCGACGGCAATGGGCGGCTTGGACGCATCCTCATCCCGATTTTTCTCTATGAAAAGCATCTCCTCTCGCAGCCTGTCTTTTATCTCTCGGAATATCTGGAAAAGAATCGAGAAAGATATGTTGAACAGCTCAGGATGCTGGGGAGCACCGAAGGTGCATGGAATTTGTGGATTCAGTTCTTTTTGGGAGGATTGATTGAGCAGGCTCAAGCCAACGTCTCGAAAGCTCGCAAGATTCACGAGCTCTACGAGGGGCTGAAGCAGCGAATCCTGACCTTGACACACTCGCAGTACGCCGTCCCGCTGCTGGACAATATGTTTCAACAACCCATCTTTCGCAGCTCTCATCTTGCGGGCAAAACAAACATGCCGAGTCGACCGATGGTGTGGAACATGATTGGCAAGCTGAAGAAGGCAGGCATCCTAAAGACTGTTGCAGAAGGACGCGGACCACATGCAGAGGTACTGACCCTCGCACAGCTTGTGAATCTGTGCGAAGGCAATGACGTTATTTAGTTGGCGCGGCAGAGACCCGGGTAAACTAAGAGGAGTACCCCATTCTCCGCGGGCAACTAAGAGGGAGTCCCTCATGGCGTCGATTATTCATCCGGTAAATCCCTCCGAGCCGCGGCCTGGGCGCTTCGGCGTCTACGGCGGGCGCTACGTGCCGGAGACGCTGGTAGCCGCGCTCGACGAGCTGGAGCACGCGTACGAAGAGGCGAAGGCCGATGCGACGTTCCAGGCCGAGCTGGCCGGTTTGCTCAAGGATTACGCCGGACGCCCCACGCCGCTCACCTTCTGTAAGCGGCTCACCGAACAACTGGGCGGCGCGAAGATCTATTTGAAGCGCGAAGACCTGCTGCACACCGGCGCGCACAAGATCAACAACGCGCTCGGGCAGGGGCTGCTGGCCAAACGCATGGGCAAGAAGCGAGTGATCGCCGAGACCGGCGCGGGCCAGCACGGCGTGGCCACGGCGACGGTCTGCGCGTTGCTGGGCCTCGAATGCGTCGTCTACATGGGCGACGTGGACATGGAGCGCCAGGAGCTGAACGTGCTGCGCATGAGGCTGCTGGGCGCCGAAGTCCGCGGCGTAAGCTCCGGCTCGAAGACGCTGAAAGACGCCATCAGCGAGGCCATGCGCGATTGGGTCACCAACGTCCGCACCACCTATTATCTGCTGGGCAGCGCGTTGGGCGCGCATCCTTATCCGACCATGGTGCGCGACTTCCAGCGCGTGATCGGCAAGGAACTGAAACAGCAGATCCTCGAAAAGGAGGACCGCCTGCCCACGGCGATCGTCGCCTGCGTCGGCGGAGGGTCGAACGCCATCGGCGCATTCTATGAGTTCATCGCCGACCGCCAGGTGCGGCTCATCGGCGTGGAAGCCGGCGGGCGCGGCACGGCGCTGGGCGAGCACGCGGCCCGTTTCCAGGGTGGCGCGCCGGGCGTGCTGCAAGGCACGTATTCTTACGTTCTCCAGGACGAAGACGGCCAGATTGCGCTCACGCATTCTGTCTCCGCCGGACTCGATTACGCCTCCATCGGCCCCGAGCACGCGGCGCTGCACGACTCCGGCCGCGCCGAATACGTCTCGTGCGACGACGCAACCGCGCTCGATGCGGTCGTCAAGCTGGCGCGGACGGAGGGGATTCTGCCCGCGCTTGAAAGCGCCCACGCCGTGGCCGAGGCCATCCGCCTTGCTCCCACGTGGGCCCCAAGTGACATACTGGTGGTGAACCTCTCTGGACGCGGCGATAAGGATATGGGCATTCTGGCCCGCGAGCTAAAGTTGTAGTGCGAGGTTCATGAATTTCCCGGGTCTCAGAATCGAGGCCCAGGGCACCCGCTGGTTTCCATGCCGATTCGTTTCGATCGCAAACCGGGGCTTGTCGTCTATTTGACGGCGGGCGATCCGAGTCTCGACGCCACGCGCGAAATTGCGCTTGCGGCCATTGACGCAGGCGCCGATGTGATCGAACTGGGCGTTCCTTTCAGCGACCCGCTTGCCGATGGCCCCATCATCCAGCGCGCCATGGAGCGCGCCCTCGCCCACGGGCCAGGACGCGGAGGAACAACGCTCAAAGATGTTCTCGCCCTGGCGCGCGAGATTCGCGCCGCACGGCCCGCCGCCGGACTGGTGATCTTCAGCTATCTCAATCCGGTCCTCCGCTATGGCCTGCGCAAATTCGCCGATGATGCCGCCGCAGCCGGCGTGGACGGCGTTCTGGCCACCGACCTGATTGTCGAAGAGGCCGCCGACTACCTGGCCGAAATGGACCGCGTGGGCCTTGCGCCGATCTTTCTCGCCGCGCCCACCAGTCCCGACGCCCGCCTTGAAGCCATCGCGAAGGTCTCAAAAGGTTTTGTTTACGCTATTTCGCGCGTGGGCGTCACGGGCAAACAGCAGAGCGTGGCCGCCGATGCCGCCGCGCTGGTGGCGCGCATCCGGCGATACACGCGATTGCCGGTGGCTGTGGGGTTCGGCATCAGCAACGCGGAGCACGTTGCACAGGTGGCGGAGTTCGCGGATGCCGCGGTCGTCGGCAGCGCTATCGTCGAGCTGATTGAACGCTCGACTCCGGAGGAAGCGCCCGGCGCGGTTTCTCGATTTATCAAGGGCCTGCGCTTGCGTGATGCGGCGCTGGCCCCGTGAAAGAAGCAGCTTCTAGCCTTTAGCTTCTAGCTCCTAGCTTGTTCGTGCCAGATCGGCGGACGCTGGTTCGCCCGGCACGATGGAACTGAAAGCTGACGGCCGGTAGCTGATGGCTAGCTTTTCAGAGGATGCAATGACCATCGAAGAGATACGACTCCGAATCGATGTCCTGGATCGCCAGCTCGTGGAACTTCTCAGCGAGCGGGCGCGCGCCGCGCAGACGATCGGCCATATCAAGGCCGCTACTTCGCTTCCGGTCTATGAGCCGGAACGAGAAAAGCTCATCTACGCCAATGTGCGCGCGGCCAATAAGGGTCCGTTGCCCGACATCGAGCTGACGCATATCTACGAGCGCATCATCGACGTGATGCGCGCGTTGCAGCGGAACGAGCTGGCCAGCTTGAGAAACGCCCAGGATGCCCCTTCCGAGGACGGGCTTCCGGGCCACGCCACGGGCGCACCGGCGCCCGAGACAGGGAAGAAACAATGATTGTCGCCATGCAGGAGAAAGCCAGCGAAGAACAGATCGATGCCGTGATCAGCGCCATGGAAGAAGCCGGCGTGGACGTGCATCGCACCACGGGCGAGTACCAGACCATACTGGCCGGCGTTGGCCCCACCGCCGGCCTCGACCTGACAAAGTTTGAAATGCTGCCGGGCGTGCTTCACGTGCACCGCATCAGCTCGCCCTACAAGCTGGCCGGCCGCGCCTTTCGCCCCGAAGGCACGGTCATCGCGTTTCCCAACGGCGCCACCATTGGCGCAGAGCAGGTCGCGCTCATCGCCGGGCCATGCGCGGTTGAGAGCCGCGAACAGATCTTCGCCATCGCCGCCTGCGTCAAGGCCGCCGGCGGAGGTTTTCTGCGCGGGGGCGCTTACAAGCCCCGCAGTTCGCCGTATTCCTTTCAGGGGCTCGGCATTCCCGGCCTCGAACTGATGCGCGAGGCTGCCGCCGCCCACGGTTTGGCTGTCGTCAGCGAGGTCATGGAGATTGCGCAGATCGAGCCCATGCTGCCTTACGTGGACTGCTTCCAGGTAGGCGCGCGCAACATGCAGAACTTCAACCTGCTGCGCGAGCTGGGCCGGGTGCCGAAGCCCATCCTTCTCAAGCGCGGCATCGCGGCCACCGTCGAGGAGCTGCTGCTTTCGAGCGAGTACATCCTCTCCGGTGGCAATTACGAAGTGCTTCTCTGCGAGCGCGGCATCCGCACCTATGAAACTTCTACGCGCAACACCATGGACATCGCGGCCATCCCGGTGCTCAAGAAGCTCTCGCACCTACCCGTGGTTGCCGACCCTTCGCACGGCACCGGCCGCCGCGACATGGTTCCCGCCATGGCCAAAGCCGCAGTGGCTGCCGGAGCCGACGCGGTACTCATCGAAATCCACCCCAACGCCGACAAAGCTGTCTCCGACGCGGTGCAGACGCTCTACCTCGATCAGTTTGAAAAGCTGGTGGGCGAGCTGCGTGGATTGGCGGCGGCCGTCGGCAGGACGTTGTAAGCTAACGAAGCAGCGAAACTCCGCATGATCGAACGCATCTCCATTCTGGGCACGGGCCTGCTGGGAACATCGGTGGGTCTCGCCCTGCGCGCCGCGGGCTTCAAAGGCGCCATCGCCGGCTGGAATCGCGGGTCCGAGCAGGGGCAGGTTGCGCTCAGAATGGGCGCGGTTGATTCCCTCGCACCCGACCCGATGGAGGCCGCGCGCGCAAGCCAGGTTACCGTGCTCGCCGTGCCCATTTTTGCCACGCTCGATTTCATGGAGAAGCTGGCTCCGGTGCTCGGCCCGGAACATTTGGTCACCGACGTGGGCAGCACCAAGCGCGTCATCTGCGAGACTGCCGCGCGGCTCTACAACACACCCGGGCGCGCGGCGTTTCTTCCCGGTCATCCCATGGCGGGCAAAGAGCGTGGCGGCGCGGCCCTCGCCGACGCGTATCTGTTTCGCGGAGCGGTCTGGCTGTTTACCGACGATCCCACGGCGAAGCGATCCCCACAATCGGCCGAGCTCGTGAAGGGCTGGCGGGAATTGGTCGCGGCCATGGGCGCAAAGACCCTCGACATCGACCCCATCCGCCACGATGACCTGGTCGCGTGGGTCAGCCATCTGCCGCAGTTCACGGCCACGGCGCTCAGCGCTTTGCTCGAAGAGGAAGTGGGCGGCGCGCCCGAGCTGAAGGACGTGGGCGGCCGCGCGCTGCGCGAAATGACGCGGCTGGGCTCGAGCCCGTTTTCCATGTGGCGCGACATCGCGCATACCAACACGGAAGCCGTCGAGCGCGCGCTCGCGGCCCTCGAGCAGCGCCTCGCCCTCCTGCGCGAAAACCTCCGCACCCCCGAGCTGCGCAACCAGTTTGAGCAGGCCAACAAGTTCCGGCGCGAGTAGTATCGGCCGGAGCGCAGCAACAGATCACTGCGATCACACGCCTTATTCCTTCGTTCTCGCGCATTCAGTGCGGAAGCCATCTGCTATCCTCAAAAGGCTGCGGACCTCACGCCGCATGGATTCGCGGCTCCGCCGTGCTCTGAGGAGTCTCTCCTTCATGTCCGATCCCACACGCCGCCCATCCGCCTCCGAGGCTGCAGCTCCGGAACCCATGGGATTCTTCCATCCATCCAGGCGTCCCTACCGCTTCACCATCCTGGTGTTCATCAGCCTGCTGGTCCTGGGAAGCTATTTCGCCTACGACAGCATCGGCGCTCTCGAGTCCACGCTCATCGAGGCTCTGCATCTGAACCGCAGTACCATCGGCAATCTCTACATGGCCTACTCCGCGGCCGCCATCATCATTGTCTTTTTCGGGGGCATGCTCTACGACAAGCTGGGCCCGCGCCGGGCGAGCCTCCTTTTCTGCACGCTGGTCCTGGTGGGCGCCACCATCGTAGCCCTCGCCCAAGCGCGGTGGGAGCTCTTCGCCGGGCGGTTTATCTTCGGCGCCGGCTCCGAATCGCTGATCGTGGTGCAGAGCGCTATCATCAGCCGCTGGTTCAAGGGCAAGGAGATGGCCCTTGCCTTCGGCATCGCTCTTACCGTCAGCCGCATCGGGACTCTCTTCAGCTTCAACACCGAAGAACTCATCGCCCGCTACTTCGGCAGCTACCGCACCGCGCTTTGGGCAGCGGCGGGCTTCTGCCTGTTCTCCGTGCTCTGCAACTTGGTCTACAACGCCATGGACCTCCATGGCGAGAAGGTACTTGCGCTCCCAAAGCCGGAGGGCGGCGACAAGATCGTACCATCCGATATCCGGAAGTTCACCTCTACCTACTGGTTCGTTGTCCTGCTCTGCGTCACCTTCTATAGCGCCATCTTCCCCTTCACGGCGCTCGCGACCGACATGTTCCACGACAAGTGGGGCATCCCGCTGGTCAGCGAGTCCACTGGCGGCTTCCTGGCCCAGGTCTTTGTCAACTTCCAGCACATGTTCTCGACGGCGCCGGGAATCACCAGCATCGTCATCTTCGCGTCCATGGTCTTCGCGCCCTTCGCCGGCGACCTGGTGGACCGCATCGGCAAGCGGGCCACGCTGATGGTCGTGGGCTCCCTGATGCTGATTCCCGCCCACCTCATCATGGGCATCACCCGCTGGAATCCGGTCCCCAGCATGATCGTGCTCGGCGCAGCCTTCGTGCTGGTTCCCGCGGCCATGTGGCCATCGGTTCCGCTGGTGGTGGAGGAGAAGCGCGTGGGCACGGCCTTCGGCCTGATGACGGCCATCCAGAACCTGGGGCTCGGGCTATTCCCGCTCCTGAATGGCAAGCTCCGCGACGTCACCGGAACCTACACCGCGACCCAGATCATGTTCGCGTGCCTCGGCGTGGCCGGGCTCACCTTCGCCTTCCTCCTGTTGCAGTCGGATCGGCGTCATGGCGGCAAGCTGGAGCAGGGAAAGAACAAAGAGACGGAACTGCCCAAAATCGAAGAGGCCTCGGAACACCGCTAGGTTTCTGAGTCCGTAGTTCGGAACATAACGATCGATGTTGCCCTGAATCGAAGGTTCTGCCCTGAAAATACCGCAGCGAACGTAACGCCGGTCTCCCACCCCGGTTTAGAGACCTGCGCTAGTTGATCTTGTCCTTTCAGGATTCCGCATTACCCGGGGGATCTGCTTCTTTGGCCGAGACGGTTTCGGGTACAGCTTCGGGCGCGGGCAACTTCGCGGGATCGATGGCGTCGAGCCCCTCGGCGCGGGCGGCTTCCAGCAGCGGCGCTGAGGCCGAGACGAAGGTGATCCCGGCGCCGGGAAACATGTCGCGGGCAACCAGCGCCGATCCCAGTTGCAGGGCGTCGGGCCAGCGCAGCGCCGTGCGGTCCAGCAGTTGCCGGGCCGCTTCCAGCACTCCGGGGTTCAGCGGCTGCTGCACCATGCGCGCGGACTCGATTCGCAGCAGTTCCAGTGCGGCGGCCGCGGCCTCCGGCGCGATCTGGCCTGTCCGTTCGCGCCGCCGGATGGCCGCATAGACCTCCAGCGGCGTCACAGCCGAAATCAGCTTGCGGTTATCCTCCACCGGCTCCATCAGCTGGATCAGCGCATCGGTCCCGGGCTCGCGCACAAACAGCTTGGCGAACGCCGTAGCCTCAAGAAAGTAAAAGCTCACTCGTTCCCCCGTTCCTCTTCAATGGCCGCCGCAACCGGCTCGCCTTGCACCTCAACCGGATGAAAGCGCTGCGCCTCTTCGGGAATGCCGGCCTCGGCGCGGTTCAGCCGAATGGTGGTCGTGGGGTATGCGGGGGTCTTGGGGTTTGCAATTTTGCTGGTGAGCACTACACCGCGCTGGATGGCCTCGGCCAGCACCACCTGGCGCGTGTCCGGATGCTGGTTCCAACGGAAAGCTTTGCGCGGCAGGAAGGAATCGCGGAACCATTTGAGGGCAATAAAAGCATGGCCGCCTCGCTCGGCCTCAGCCAGCGCCGCGCACAGCTCTTTCACGCGCGTGTCCATATCGGCGGGCAGCACCCCTGCTTCTTCTTCGTCTTCTCCCATGGCGTGACTGGCGGCTGCGCGCGGCGCGCGGCTGACGCGCGGCGCCGGTTCCTCGCCTTCGATGCGCTCAAAGTAGATGCGCACCTCGTCGTCCTCCGGAGACCAAGTGTCGGCCAACGCGTTGCGGCGCTTGCTGCGGCCGTTTTCGCTGCACAACTCCACGATGGCTTGATATCCCGGAGGCGCCAGAAATCGCAGAGCCCGCGCCATACCGGGATCTTGCGAATATGCCAGCTCGTTCAATGCTTCTTCAATAATCTCTTCGGCTGCGGGAATGGTCAGGTTGCCGTTCTCTGCAGTGTTCAGCGCAGCTCTAATTGTTCTCATTTCTTTCTCCCATACTGCCGCCCGCGTCCACGGAGCCAGCCACTTCACCGGCCGGTTTGGTCATACGGCTCGGAGCTGTGCCGCGTCAGGTAGCAGCCTTCGCATTGTGAAATTCCGCAGAAGCCCTCTGGAATTAGGAAGAAGAGCTTCAATTCCTCTATTCTGAGTAATAGAAATCCGATATCAGCGTTATGCCGTCTGGTTCTATATGCATACACCCAACCACCCGGCAGGTAAAAGGAACCCCGGTAAAGCTACAGTTAATGAATCATCATATGCATCGGCCACCGGCCTGACAACAAATATTTGCCGCCGGTTTTGAGAAGAGAATCCGGCCTTCCACCAACCGCGCCGGCGCCCGCCGGCGCAGAGGCTCTCAATCGGGAGAATAGCTTCCCCAGCACCCGCCACGGCCGTGCTTCGCTCACGTTTGACGCCTAACTTCGTAAAATAGAAACCATGCGCCGTTGTATGCAGTTGTTATTGTCTTTCTGCCTTGCATCTTGCCAACTGCACGCCTCCGACATGCCGTTCGATCTCTCCGGTCCGAAAATCGACGTGCACGTCAAGCGGGGAAACGTCACCCTCCCCATCTCCGAGGTGTCTAACCTGCTGCCTGGAGACCGGCTGTGGGTCCATCCCGACCTGCCCGAAAACCAGGCCACCCACTTTATGCTGGTGGTCGCTTTCCTGCGCGGGTCCACGAATCCCCCGCCTCCGGAGTGGTTTACGCGTGTGGAAACCTGGACGCGGGAAGCGCGCGACGAGGGTGTCTTCGTAAACGTCCCTCCCGGGGCACAGCAGGCGTTGCTCTTTCTTGCGCCGGAGACGGGCGGCGACTTCAATACCTTGCGCAGCACAGTGCGCGGCCGGCCCGGTTCGTTTGTGCGCGCAGCCCAGGATCTGCAAGCGGCCAGTTGGGAGCGGATGCGGCTCGAAGCCTATCTCGCCGATGTGAAGGTCAGCAGCCAGTTCGACCCCGCGGCGCTGAAAACGCGCACTGAGATGGCGGCCCGCAGCCTGGGGATCAAGATCAACGAGAGCTGCTTCGACAAACCAGCCGACGAGCAGGCCTCCTGCCTCTCGCAGAACTCCGAAGGCATGGTTCTCGACGACTCCAATGCGCAATCGCTCGTGAATCAACTGGCGAGCGGATCCGCCCTGGACCTGATGAACCAGCTAAGCTACTCGACCATGGCTGGCGGAGGGGCCTATAGCCCCTACATCGGCGCCATCGTCGATACGGTCAAAATCCTGGGTTCGCTCCACACCGCGCATTTCCAATACATTCCGGCGCTGGCCCTGCCTAAAACCGATTCCCTCAACGTGCGGCTCAACATGCCGCCCTCCTTCCGCAACCCCAAGTCGGTCTTCGTGGTGGCGATGCCGCCGGTCGGCCCCGCCGTGCCGGAACCTCTCCATCCGCTCAATCCCGAGGAGAGCTTCTGCGCGCTCAAACCGGACTTAGTGCTGCCCGCCGGCGGAGCGCCGCTGGTCTTCGCCACGCACTTGGCTCACGACCTCGTGTTGCACGTGGAAACCGGCGGCGATGGAAACGGCCACGTAGTCGACGTTCCGGTTATTGCCGACTCGGGCCGGGGCGGGCTTGTTCCCACGCAACCCATTCCCCCGCTACCAGACGGCAAGCTGATCGCCGTAGTGCGCGGCAAATGGGGCTTTGACGATTGGGAAGGCCCGCGGTATGAGCTCGTTTCCGCGCAGTCCGACAAGTGGAGCCTGAATGCAGACGACCAATCGGCCTTGGTCGTTGGCCGCGACGACTCCGTCCGTCTTGAGGGTCGGGACTCCGGCTGCGTTGAGAAAGTGGAGGCGGAAATCGTTGGAAACCCCGCGATCCCTGTGGCATGGAAGCCGCTCAAGCCCGGCACGCTGAAGGTAACCATCCCGCTCAAAGATACCGGGCCGGGGCCGGTGAGCGTCGGAGTCTACCAGTTTGGAATCCCCAAGCCGGATCGTCTGGCGATGGTGGCTTATGAGGCAGCCGCGTCGCTGGATGGGTTGACTCTGAGTGCCGGAGACAAGACGGCTCTGCTCAAGGGCACACGGCTCGATGAGGTGGCAAAGGCCCAGGTTGGCGGCGTCGCCTTCACGCCTTCCGCCCTGAACCACGTCGAGAATCTCGACCAGTTGCTGATGACGGCAGCGGGTTCCACGTTTGACCTGGAACCTGGCAAGCCATACGTGGCTCACGTGGAATTAAAGGACGGCCGTACGCTCAAGGCGCCCGTCACGGTCGATCCGCCGCGACCGCAAATCACGCTTCTCAGCAAGGGGGTTCAGCAGGATGCAGTCACGCCTCTGCCTGTGCAGTTCGGCAGCCCGGACGACCTGCCCATCGAGGGCCGGCTGGTCTTCTTTCTCCAGTCGAAGGTGCCGCTGAACTTTCCTCGCGACGAGAAAGTGGAGCTGGCTGCGACCGACTCGAGCTTCCACACCCTGCTTACTTTAAGCGACGGCAGCCTGATGCTGGAGGATGCATCCACGGCGGTGGCAAGCGTGGATGCGCTCGCCCGTTTCGGCTCCTCGGCCTTCGGGCCGGTGCGCTTGCGCCCAATCTCCGCTGAAGGTGCGGCCGGCGATTGGGTGCCTCTGGGCATGCTGGTGCGCATCCCGGGGTTCAACGACCTGCGCTGCCCGCGCTCCGTAACCAGACCTTGCATCCTGAGCGGAACCGATCTGTTTCTGGCCGCATCTTTTGCCGCTACGGCGTCGTTCGACAACCCTACGGACGTGCCGGCGCAGTTTACAGGAACACAGTTCGTCGTTCCCCACCCCACGAACGGCGTCCTCTATCTAAAACTACGCGACGATCCCGCCACGGTGCAGACGCTGACGCTTCCGGTGACGCCCATTTCACTGGCCGCGTCGGAAGCACCCACGGCGAAGCCTCTTTCAGCAGTCCCGCAGCCTGCGCCAGCCGCCGCTCCTCCAGCGGCTCCTCCTGGTGAAACCAGCCCTCCCGCCGGACCGCAGACACCTTCCGCTTCGCCGCCCGTGCAGGGATCGCCCGCCCCGGGCGCACCAACCCAATCGCCCGCGCCGAACTCAAACTAGCGGGTCTCCTGCAGGTGTAGGCCAAGGCACAATCGCCAAGTGGCTTTTTCATCAAGAAAAAGCCACCTTGAATTCTGTCCGAAATGGCTCATAGTTGCAGGAGACCCGCTCTAGCGTTCCGATTTGCAAGCTGCGAGGAGTCCCATGGTTGCGAAAACTGGCCGGTCTAATTGAAATACGCCCGGTTCTTCTCGGCAAACTCCGCCTTATCCGCGGGCAGCTCATCCTGCGAGAAGATCGCGCTCTGCGCGCAGATTGACGCGCAGTTGCCGCAGTCGATGCATTCATCGGGATTGATATAGACCTGGGAAACGGTGCCGGCCGCGGGATCGTCCTGGGCGGGCGCAATGGCGGTAGTGGCGCACTCCGCAACACATACAAAATCCTTGGTGCAGGCATCGGTTACGACATAAGCCATGGGAATCTGCTCCTCGAACGCGGGCTCGCTCTCTGTCGCGCCCGCTACTTTGAGGCTAACGGCGGCGTCCAGCCCGCAACGGTGATCCGAATCACGATCCAATCGCCGCCGGGAAGGGAATCTCCCTGATTACGGTACGCGGGCGATCTCAACCCTTCTGTAACCCTGCCTTGACGCGGCGTTCGTACGGGCTTGTCACCATGGATTCATGCCCTCCGCCAACCGTTCTCCCTTTCTCGCGCAAGTGTTCTCCTGCTGGAACTGGAAGTGCGCTCTGCTCAGTGCATCCGCGCGCTCAGCCGTTTACCTCGCCGCACTGGCGCGCTCCGCCCCTCACGGGCGCCTCTCCATCGTTTTGGTTGAAATCGCCTATGTCACGCTCACTGCCGGCCTGTATGCCGGAATGCAGCAGCGAGCCCTCCGGCTTCGTTCCCGCCTGCTCGGCAGTGCGATCGTGGCCTTCGGCGTCCCAGCGCTCGCCCAGCTCCTCGATTGGCTCTCTCATCGCGCCGTGGGAGCCGCCGTCCCCTCACGAGCCATGCTGGCCGTCAGCCTCTTTACCGCGGTCTCGGCTCTCTTTCACCTTTTCGTGATGCGGCGCGGCGTCTTCCTCACGGGCTGTGGCCGCTCGCTCCTTGAGGATTTTCGCGCCATACCGCGGCTCATCGCAGCCTTCGTGGTCGCGCCTTTTGCGTGGATCGCCTCGTTAGCTGTCCGTTCCCAGCAGGCCGCCGAGTCAGAGACCGCGCTCTAAGGAGCAAGTCTCAGCATTGAATAAACTTAAGGACCTACTAGTTAAATCCGTTCGTTCAGACCTTGGATACAAATGAACCATGTGGTTAGTTCGACGGCGTGAACAAGGCCCTGCCTAAGGGTTCCAGTCGCATGTGCGCGAAGATCGCTTCACCGAATCACATGAATCGGTACACCCACCTTCAGGTTTCTCCAGGCCTGTTCCGTGGTATAAACCGGAGCCTTGAGCGCAATCGCCAGCGCCAGGCACGATCGATCGCCTAGAGATAGTCCGAAACTTTGTGTTCTGGCAATCAGGCTGCCCGCGATCTTTGCCTGCTCGCTGGTGAAAGGTTCCGGAGCCGTGACAAGCGAAAGGGCGTCCTCCCAGGCTTCGTCCGGATCGTACCCGTTCTTCACCAGCTTGGATTGCACCTCAGCGAGGTTTACGGTACTGATAACGGCGCCATCCAGAATCTCATCCGTCAGCTTTTCCTCGCCTCGTTCGTGTTGAATCAAAGCGAGCACGGCAGAGGCATCGAGCACAACCTCATTCTTCATGCTTTGCAGCCTCTCGCCGTTCCGCACTCAATTCTTCGGATAGGCTGACTCCGGGTGGAATAATCCGGCGAGCCCGCTCCTGGGCACGCCGGATCCGGCTTCGCATTGTCGCAATGCGCAGTTCGCCGTCTTCCACGCGCAGATCCAGCGCATCGCCAACGCCCATCCCCAGCGCTTCGCGGATCGCCGTTGGGATGACTATGCGGCCTTTTTCGCTCATGCGCGTTCGAACCTGTAGCTTCATGTGTCCCTCCTGCCCGTAGTGACACTATTCTACTATAGTGTCACATTTTATACAAGTGGCGCTTCGCGGGTCTGTCCCACACAAGACCTTCCGATTCAGGCAACCTCTGGCAGCATTCCGTGTCTAACTCATTGACAGGCACATCTTTCCCGCAAGTCGAACAAAATCAGCGTTTGAGGTGGTTGCAATGTCATTTCCCCATTGGTTTCAGCCCTTGCGGCGCACCAGGTTTGATTGCGGTTGCGGTTCTGCTCGCGGCCAGCGTTGCGATTGCCCAGACCGCTCTCGTCCAGGATCAGTCCGGCGCTACCGGCTACTCTTCCAGCCAGGCGGGACTGAGCGCATCGGGCCTGCAATTGAGCGAGTTGTCGCTGTCCGATAGTCCAACTCCCGGCGCCTCCGCGTTGGGCGGCGGAATGTATGGCAGCGACAGCGGCCATACCGAGATTTTTGCCTAGGCGCGCTACACGTTTATTCACACGCCCGCCGTCACTCAAACCAACGGCCTCGGGACCACTGAGTTGATCCCTGTCACGCTTGGCGTGCGGTTCTAAGCGCAGGTTACCCTGTAAGGTTCTTTGGCCGACCCTGCCGCGAAAATCATCATCGTGGAGGGATCGGTCGTGCAGTTTCACCACAGCTTGCGTTCTTGTTCCGTCGGTGTTCCCACTTCACCGCGCTCAATCCGCTCCAGAAACGCCCGCGCCAGCTTGCGCTCGCCGGGATGGCTTTCTCCGTGGATAGTGCACAAGTCAAGGAATTCGTCGCAGAGAGCATTGCGCTCTCCCTGCCGGGCAAGAACGTTCTGCAGCGCAACCGCCAACTCGCGCAGCCGCTCTGCCTCGGGCCAGCCGCCTTCTTCCCCGTCCTCGCTTACGGATTCCGAGAACAATCCGCGCCGACCTCGCGCGCACTCGTCCAGGCAGACCAGCAGTTGTTCGCTGAAGGCGCGGTTCAGCGCCTCGATTTGTACGGGCTCCATGGCGTCGCGCGGGTCCATATTGCCTCTTACTTCGCCCGCATCGCCGCTTCGATCTCATCCGGGGTATGCGGCAGCGCGGCATCGAGATCGATCAACTTTCCATCCGCGCCGACCAGGAAGTCACATTCAATGCGCACCCCCAGGTTCTCCTCGGGAATGTAGATGCCCGGCTCGATGGTGAAGACCATTCCCGGCTTGAGCGCCACCGGGTAGTTCGCGGGATCGTGCACATCGATGCCCATCATGTGTCCCAATCCGTGCAACCAGTACTGCCCCAGCGGCTGGCCGTGCAGATCTTTTCCGTGCGTGTCGATGTAGTTGTAGGCCACGGTGTCGAGTGAATTCGGGTCCTGGCGGTCGCGGTCGTTGATGGTGGACTTGCCGGCCACGAAGGCGTCGATGGCCGCCTGTTGCGCGCCCAGCACGACGTTGTAGATTTCGCGCTGCCGAGGGGTGAAATGTCCGTTCACCGGAACGGTGCGGGTGATGTCAGCCGCGTACATGGAGTATTCGCAGGCCGCGTCGACGAGGAGAATGTCGCCGTCCTGCATGGTGCGGTCGTTGGCCGAGTAGTGCAGGATGGTCGAATTGATTCCCGAGCCAACGATGGGCGAATAGCTCGGCCGCTCGCACCCGTTTTCCATCCACACTGCGGTCATGGCTCCGGCAATGGCGCGCTCCGTCATGCCCGGCTTGACCCACCACTGCATCATCACGCGCTGGGCAAGGATCGACGCCGCCGACGCCTTCTTGATGAGCTCGATCTCTCCATCGTCCTTGATCTGGCGCAGCGGCATGGTCAGGCTGGTCACGTCATGTGGCTGCGGAACTGCCGACGATCCCAGCGTGACCGCAGTAAAGTCCAGCAGCGCGGTGGCCGCGGCCGAATCCGGCTGCGTCCACGCATTGCGGATGAGCGGCCGGTCGGCGGCCAGCAGCCGGCTCAACTCCGCCGGCAGCTCGGTCATCGGCTCCACATGGTCAACGCCTGCGGCCTGCTCCACCCCCGCCGTGGCCGCGTCCATCTTTACGCCGGTGTACTTTTCCATGCGCAGGTTGCGCGCCGGCAGAAACAAAATCTCTTTATAGGTGCGCGGCGTGGCTGCCTGCGGAGCGTCGGCGACAATCATCAGCGCTGCGCCCGGCTCGTTCCAGCCGGTCAGGTAATAGAAATCCGAGTCCTGCCGGTAGGGCATGAAATCGAGCGCCGATTCTTCAGCGGCGAACAGCACGGCCACGCCACCCTGCAGCGTGGCGGTCAGGGCCACGCGCCGCGCGTGATACGTGCTCGCGGGCTGTTTATCGAGCGCGTAGAGAGCAGGCAACGACGAGCCCAAAGCAAACAAAACCAAGGCAAAGATGCGAAGCCGATTCATTCCGCTATTGTCGCCCCTGGCTGTCCTTGGTGCAAAAAGAAATCCGAAGCAACCGTTACCTACCCTTGTGCCAGCCGCAGAAGAGTTCGTGACAGATTCCGATCAAACGGCATCAGGCCGTGCCGCTCTCCTCTTCTTCTCGCGCTGCGTCGATCATCGCCTTCAGGCTTAATTCCACATCCTCTTCCGTAGTCGCCCAGCTCGACACGCTGATGCGCATGGCAGTCTTTTCCTGCCAGACCGTCGGACCGCACCAGCACGTCCCTTCGGATTGGAGGCGCGCAATGACCTTCGTTGTCTTCTCCGGATTGCCAAACGACACCAGCACCTGGTTGAGCACAACGTCGTTCAGCACCTTAAAACCGGCGGCTCTCAAGCCTTCGGCGAATCGCTTCGCATGGGCGCAGGTCCGCTCGACAATCTCCGCCATTCCCGCTTTTCCCAACTGCCGCAGTCCCGCCCACAGCTCCACGCCGCGTATCCTCCGCGAAAGCTCCGGAACGTAGTCACCGGGCTCGCGCCGCTCGGTGCGTTCCAGGTAAGCCGCGCGAATGCTCATGGCCGCGCGCAGCGCTCTATCGTCCCGCACCATCGCCAGCCCGCAGTCGCAGCCAATGTTGGGCCATTTGTGCCCGTCCGTTGCCCATGAATCGGCCTGCTCGAATCCCTTTACAAGATGGCGGTACTTTGGCGAGGCCGCCGCCCACAAGCCGAAAGCTCCATCCACATGGACCCAGGCGCCGGCAGAGCGAGCTTCCGGGCAGATGGCCGCGGCGGGATCGAAGGATCCCGTGTTCACATTCCCGGCCTGCAGGCAGACAATCGTGCGCTCATCCATGTGCGGCAATGCGTTGGCCCGCATCCGCCCTTGCCCGTCCACCGGAACTCGCACCACTCGCTTTCTTCCCAGCCCCAGCATGCCCAGCGACTTCAGCAGAGAGGGGTGCGCTTCCTCGCCAACCACGACACGCAACTCCGGCGCCCCGAAGATTCCGTCTGCCTCCGCATCCCAGCCGGCCCGTTCAAGCAGTGCGTGGCGTGCTGCTGCCAGCGCCGTAAAGTTGGCCATGGTCGCGCCCGTCACCACTCCCCCTCCGGTACCTTCCGGCAAGCCGAGTAGTTCGCGCGCCCACTCCACCGCGGTATCTTCCAGATCAGCTCCCACGGGTGACGCAACCCAAAGCCCTCCGTTCTGATCCCATGTGTCCACCAGCCAGCTCGCTCCCATCGCCGCAGGCAGGCAACCGCCTATCACGAATCCAAAAAAGCGGCCGCCCGAGATGGCCATTGTTGCGGGGCCGCCGGCCTCGCTCAACAAACGAACTACCTCGGCCGGGTCGGTACTTGTTTCGGGCAGCGGTCCACGCAAGGCTCTCAGCGCTGCGACAGCCTCGGGACCCGGAGCCACAGGCCGGCTGTGCAGGCCCTCCAGATAATCGACCGCCGACCGGGCAGCCTGCTTCAGTACGGTGGTGCGCATCGCGAGTTCAGGGGGCGTTGGCAATGCGGGCTTCTTCGCGGGAGCGAAAAGTGGATCTGTCATAAGTATGGCAGTCTATCACCAGCGCGGATATCCTCCCCTCGCTTAGCCCTATGGATCCGCTCATCCAAATGCCCCGCCCGCCGCTGCCGGTTGAATTTTCCGGCATTTCGACGTATCCTAAAGCTGCAAACGCGTTTGTCCGTCAGGTTTTGTCCGTGTTCGCACCGGCTGGCGGAGAGATGAGTGGGCTTACAGCCCACTTTTTATTTGGAGCAAACCGCAGGCCAGCTCACACCGGGCCGAATGAGTATTAACCCATTGGAAATCAGCCTTCTGCGGGCGGCGTAGGAGTGGGTTCCCCGCAAGGGATGCTGGCTGGATGGGCGCGAAGGGACGATGGCGGTCAACCTGGACGAAATCCGGAGGGCGGCGGAAAGGGTGGCTGCTTCGCACGGGCTCGACGTGGTCGATATCGAGCTCGCCGGCACGGCGAAAGATCGCACGTTACGCGTGAGCCTCGAAAAGAACGCCGAGGGCAGGGCGCAACTGAAAGCGGCGGCTGCGGCCCACGCCGAGGGTTTGCCGGAGAAGCTTTTGGAGGGTTCGCTTGCGGTGGAGCAGCTTTCCGGCGTAAAGCACGAGGATTGCGCGGCGTTCAGCCGCGATTTTGGGGTTTTGCTCGACGTGGAGGACCTGGTTCCCGGCGCGGCGTACACGCTGGAGGCCAGTTCGCCGGGGTTGGATCGGAAACTTACCCGGCCGGAGGAGTTTGAACGGTTTGTGGGCTGCCTGGTGAAGGTGCGGACTTTCGAGCCGGTTCGCAACAACCGGCACTGGCAGGGAAGATTGATTGCGGCGACGCGGGCTGCGTCAGGAACAGGAACGGTTACGCTCGACCTTACGGCTGTGAAGCAAAACAGCAAGAGCCGCAAGGCAGGCGTGGAAACGGTCGAGATCGCCCTCGGCAACATCGAGAAGGCGAATCTGGTGCCGGAGATCTGAAAGGCGAGCTACTAGCTTCTAGCCACTAGCTGCCAGCTTTTCCGCGATTGGAACGACGGTGTTGGTTCACTAATGAAGCGGCTAGGAGCTAGAGGCTAGTAGCTAGAAGCTGGCTTTTAGCGAGATTCAACAGCGCCTGCGGGGCGCTATCGCTCCGTCGGGCACAAGAAGAGAGCAGTCAGAGTATGGCTACCAGCGTTTTGTATCAAAGTATCGAGCTCCTGAGCCAGGAAAAGGGCATCGCCCCCGCCATTGTTGTCGGCGCCGTCGAGGAAGCCATCGCCCTGGCCACGCGCAAGTTCTACAAGACCCAGGAAAACATGCGCGGAGAGTTGAACAAGGAGACCGGCGAGATTACGGCCTACATTTACAAGACGGTGGTCGCCGACGAGGGTCAGATCGAGGATCCCGTAAATCAGATCACGCTTGCGGAGGCCAACGAATTGGCTCCCGGCGTGGAAGTGGGCAGCGAGATCCGCATCTATCGCGACACCAGCCCGCTGGGGCGCATCGCGGCGCAGTTGGCCAAACAGATCATCTTTCAGAAGGTGCGCGAGGCCGAGCG
>PMYE01000133.1 GCA_003171315.1 Acidobacteriaceae bacterium | reverse complement strand
CGGCGGGGTGGGCGGATCATGCGCTGCTGGCCGAGGCGTTCGCGGAGCGGCTGCGGCCGGCGCTGAAGAAGCTGAGTGCGGAAACAGGCGGGCCTGTGCCGGTGTTGTTTACAGCGCACAGCGTGCCGACGCGGACGGTGGAGGCTCCGGCTCCAGCGGGTGGGTCCGGCATCCCTTCCCACCCTAGCGACAAAGACAAGAACGTCGCCAGGATGGGGCACCCGGCAGGAGAGAGTGGTGGGCCCAGGCTCTGGCCGGGCGAGGGGGCCGATCCGTATGAGAAGGATGCGCGGCGAACCGCGGAGGTGGTGGCGGCGAGAGTGCCGGAGATTCCGCGCTGGTGGTTTGCCTTTCAGAGCCAGGGCGCAAGCGGCGGGCCGTGGCTAGGGCCCAGCGTGGAGGAGATGCTGGACCGGATTGCGGGAGAGGGAGTAACGACTCTGATTCTGCAGCCGATCGGGTTTCTCTGCGACCATGTGGAGATTTTGTTCGATGTGGATCGGCTATTTCGTGAATACGCCGCGAAACGGAATGTGCGGCTGGAGCGGCCGGAGTCGTTGAACGCCTCAGTAACGCTGGCGAGGGCGGTTGCGGATCTGGCGCGCCAGGGATTGGGGCGGCTGAAAGGCGCAAGGGCGACGGGATGAATGGGTTTGCACATCCTGCATGGTTTCTGCCGTGGATTGCGCCCGGGCTACTTAGGGGTAACGGTCGCTCCCATACGAGGGGCAAATTTTTGCTTTTCGCGAAACGGAGTTCTGGAATACGATTGAAGCATCGTCAATCGTAGAGTCAGATTTGGGCGGGTCCGCAAAACATGGAAAGGCGCGCGCCTCTTGAGCAGGCTGGCAGGCAGGAGTCAGGCTTGCTATTTCCGGAGAACAGCAAGAAAGCGATTGACCATTTTGGGGGAGCAAAGTGAGCGAGGAGAGCGCACGGGGAGCGCTGGCGGGGAATGTAGTTGAAATGGGCAGGAAGAGGGACGTGGTGTACTGCCCAGTGTGTGGGGGAGACCGGGTCTACAGAGTGGAGCGGAGGGGCGTTCTGCAGAAGAGGATCTATCCGATTCTCGGTTTCTATCCCTGGCAGTGCAAGGAATGCGATGCCGTGGTCATGTTGCGGAAGCGCAACCGGCGGCGGAGAAAACATGCGGCCGCGTAGGGCACGACACGCCAGCAAGCAGCTCAAGAGCGGAAGAAGTTCCTGGCCAGGAAGAGAACATTGGCGGGCCGCTCAGCCAGGCGGCGCATGAAGTAGGGATACCACTCTCTGCCGAAGGGTACGTAGACGCGTACCTTGTAGCCTTGGCTTACAAGTTTGCGTTGCAGATCGCGGCGCACTCCATACAGCATTTGAAATTCAAAATGGGCAGGAGCGATTGCGCCCGCGGCGGCGTACGCCTTCACCGCGGCGATGAGGGTCTCATCGTGCGTGGCCAGCGCGTGATCGATGGGACTGTCGACAAGCATTTTCGCGAGCGCGAGAAAGTTCGCGTCCACGTCAGGTTTGCGAGGGAAGGCGACCTCGGCGGGCTCGTTGTACGCGCCTTTGCAAAGACGGATGCGGACTCCGTCGGCGATCAACTGCTCGACGTCGGCATGGGAGCGGTAGAGGTAGGCCTGGATGACGACGCCGACCGCGCCGCGCAGGCCGGCGCGAGCGTGAACCCGGCGCACGATGTCCAGCGTGGTTTGCGTGAGGTTTGAGTCCTCCATGTCGATGCGCACGAAGTTTCCTTTGGCGCGGGCGTGGTGGACGAGATCCCCGGCTATGGACTCGGCCAACTCAGGCGACTGCTCGAGACCCATCTGCGTGAGTTTGACACTGACATTGGCGTCAAGTCCGCGCTGGGCAACGGCATCGAGCAAGCGGTGGTAGACGTCCGCGGCACGGTGCGCCTGATCGGCGGAGGTGACGCTTTCGCCCAGCGAATCGAGGGTAACGGCGATGCCCTGGCGGTTGACGGTTTCAGCTACCCGGAGCGCATCATCTAGTTCCATGCCGGCGATGAACCGCTTGTTGAGGCGGGTTCCCAGAGCAGAGTGCTCGAAGAAGCGGCGTAATGGGCGGTTGTGAGAGAGTGCAATGAAGGCGGAACGCAGAAATGGCATAACCTGCCCCTGCTGAAGAGCGCGCCGGCCGGCGCGCTCTTCACAAACAGGATAGTTTCGCACACCGGGCCTGGGCAGGGTGAAGCAACCGGGCCAGCGCAGGCAGGGCGCCCGCACGGCAGCGGCTTTGGCATGTCCATCCCGCCTCTTTCAGCGCAATTCGTAGAGGGCGCAGCCGTGGGGCGGAAGCGCGACACGGATCTCCTTCGATTCTCTGATGGCCGAATCGTCCCACACATTGCGGGCGGAGTGCTTTGCGCCGTCGAGGCCAAGCTGTTTCCAAGTGGTGCGGAGCGTGGCCGGACTGCTATCGAGATTGAAGAACGCAAAATACTCGGCGTAGCCGCGGGCGCCGGGTTCACCGACGGTGGCGCGCCAGACGCGGGCATTTTGAAAGCCGGGCCCGAGCGCGGCGGTGTCGACGGGGCGGCTGTAGCTCGCATACTGGTCAATAAACAGCACTGTTTGATTGGTGAGGAGAGAGCGAGTGAAGTCATCGAGGCGCGTGAGGCTGCCGCCGAAGATAAGAGGCGAGCGCGCGACGGCCCAGAGCGTGAACTCAGTGCGCTGTTCGTCGGGAGTCTCACGCGACCGGCGAGTTTGGCCCCAGCCGGCGCTGGGACCGAGCCAGCCCTCGGGAAGCATGTCGGCGTCGGGCCAGTTGCCTGGGCCGGTGTAGGGGTACCACTGCGCGAAGCGATCGAACATGTCAACGATGCCGGTGGGGAACTCGCCGTTATCCGGTTGATGAGAGAAGCTCCAGCCGTCCCAGTGATCGTCGCCGATGCGCCACATCTGCGCGTATTTGGCGACCTCGGCAGCGTGGCCGAGCGCGGTGGGTCCCGGAGAAAGACTGAGCACGATAGCACGGCCGGATTTGCGAATGGCTTCGGCGATCTGGCGGATTTCAGTGGGACGGTAGGGGTGGTCGGAGATGCAGTCGACCTTGAGGAAGTCGAGGCCCCAGGACGCGTAGAGCTTCAGCATGGAATCGTAGTAGGCCTGGCCAGCGGCGTTGTCCTTGACGCCCCAGTTGCTCTCGTCCCAAGGACAGGTAGACGTGGTGTCGGCAGCATCGGCGGTGTGGAAGGACGTGCCGGCAATGGGCAGGTTGGCTGCGACGATCTGACGGGGAATGCCGCGCATGATGTGAATGCCGAATTTGAGGCCTTGCGCGTGAACCCAGTCGGCGAGAGGCCTAAAGCCGGCGCCATTCGCGGCCGAAGGGAAGCGGTCCGGCGTGGGGACGAGCAGGCCATTTGCGCTCCAAAGATACTGTTTTTGCGCAAGGGTCTGACCGGTGGGATTGGTCATGTACCAGCCCGCGTCGATGACGGCGTATTTCCATCCGTATTGCTGGAGCGAGGCGAGAACGGTGGCGTTGGCCTTGAATTGGTCTTCGTCGATGGTGGGCCCGTAGGAGTCCCAACTGTTCCAGCCCATGGGCGGAGTAGGAGCAAGGGCCTGAGCATGGATGAGGGGCGAGACAAGACACACGGCGGAGAGAAAAGCCGCGAGCAGAAATGCGGGCTTGGCCATGAGGAAAGGATAGAGCAAAAGGCAGCGGGGTTAGCGGAGCTAGTGGAGTTGGGAAGCTGAGGTGAGGAATTGACTGAGGTATCCCACCCTAGCCGCAAAAACAAGAACGCGGCTAGGATGGGGCAACCGGCACCAAGTGTGGGACGTGACAAAAGGACAACCGCAGATCCTTCGACTTCGCGAGCCGCGTGACGCGCGGCCCGCTCGCTCAGGATGACAAAGCTACAACAATGCTGCTCGGTGCTTAACGGGCGCTGACGGCGGCGGAGTGGCGGAGGCGCGGCGCCTTCTCTTCTTTCGCGGCGAGGTACTCGTTGACCGCGGCGGCGGCTTTGCGGCCTTCGGAGATGGCCCAGACCACCAGCGACTGTCCACGGCGCATGTCGCCGGCGGCGAAGATGCCGTCGACCGAAGACATGTAATTCGTGGTGGCGACGTTGCCGCGATTGTCGAGGGCGAGCGAGAGCTGCTCGATCATGCCGTTGCGGACGGGACCGAGAAAGCCCATGGCAAGCAGGACGAGATCGGCGTCGAGTGTGAACTCGGAGCCCGGGAGGGCCTCGAACTTGGGCGCAGGGCCGACACGGACACAGTGAAGCTGTTTGACGTTGCCGTTGGCGTCGCCGGTGAATTTCACAGTATTGATGCTCCAGTCGCGGATGCCGCCTTCCTCGTGCGAGCTTTCAACGCGCAATTGCAGCGGCCACAGCGGCCAGGGCGTTGAGGCGGCGCGCTCCTCGGGCGGGCGCGGCATGATCTCGAACTGGTGGACGCTTTTCGGGCCCTGACGATGGCTGGTGCCGAGGCAGTCTGCGCCGGTGTCGCCGCCGCCGATGATGACGACGCGCCTGCCGGTGGCGAGGATGGGGGCGGCAGCTCCCATGGATCGAAGAAGCACTTCTTCCGAGTCGCCTTCGTTGCGGCGGTTCTGCTGGGGCAGGAACTCCATGGCGAAGTGAATGCCCTTGAGCTCGCGGCCGGGGATGGGCAGGTCGCGGGGCGCTTCCGCTCCGCCGCAGAGGAGGATGGCGTCGAAGCCTTCAGTGAGCGACTCGACGGAGACGTTGACGCCGACATGGGCGTTGGCCTGGAAGATAACGCCCTCGGCCTTCATCTGCTCGATGCGGCGGTCGAGGACGTGCTTCTCCAGCTTGAAGTTGGGGATGCCGTAGCGGAGAAGACCGCCGATGCGGTCGTTCTTCTCGAAGACGGTGACGGAGTGGCCGGCGCGGCGGAGCTGTTGCGCCGCAGCAAGACCGGCAGGACCGCTGCCAACGACGGCGACGCGCTTTCCGGTAGCCTGCTCGGGCGGCTCGGGATGGATCCAGCCTTCGTCCCATGCTCTTTCAACAATCGACCGCTCGATGAGCTTGATGGAGACGGGCGGCTGATTGATGCCGAGAACGCAGGCGGCCTCGCAGGGGGCAGGGCAGATGCGGCCGGTGAACTCAGGGAAGTTGTTGGTGGAGTGGAGGCGGCGGATGGCGGCCTGCCAGCGGTTGTTGTAGACCAGATCGTTCCAGTCGGGGATGAGGTTGTTGACCGGACAGCCGGTGTGGCAGAAGGGCACACCGCAGTCCATGCAGCGAGCGCCCTGCTCGCGTTGCTTCTCTTCAGGGAACGGCTCGTAGATTTCGAACCAGTCCTTGATGCGCTCCCCGGCCTTGCGGCGCGTGGGCTGTTCGCGTTGGATTTCGAGAAAGCCCGTGACCTTACCCATGGTGCACCTCTGCGGCAGCCGCCACGAGAGGCGACGAATGTGTGGGGGAAGCGTAGACGGAATCAACGCGGGCGACGCCAAGAACGCGCTTGTACTCGTGGGGGAAGACCTTGATGAACAGCGGCTGCGCGCTGGCCCAGTGCTCGAGGACCCAGGCGGCACGCGGGCTGCCGGTGAGATCGCGATGGCGGGCGAGCAGGCCCTGGACCCGCTCGACATCGGCGGGATCGACCAGCGGTTCCAGATCGACCATGGCCTTGTTGCAGCGGCGTGAGGAGAAGTCGCCCTGATCGTCGTAGACGTAGGCGATTCCTCCGCTCATGCCGGCGGCGAAGTTGCGGCCGGTGGAGCCGAGGACGATGACGAGGCCGTTGGTCATGTACTCGCAGCCGTGGTCTCCGACGCCCTCGATAACGGCGACAGCGCCGGAGTTGCGGACGGCGAAGCGCTCGCCGCCGATGCCGTTGAGAAAGGCCTCGCCGCTGGTAGCGCCGTAAAGAACGACGTTGCCGACGAGGATACTTTCCTCCGGGAGGAAGCTGGAGGTCTTGGGCGGGTAGGCGACAAGGCGGCCACCGGAGAGGCCCTTGCCCATATAGTCGTTGGCGTCGCCTTCCAGCTCGAGCGTGACGCCCTGCGGCACGAAGGCTCCGAAGCTTTGGCCGGCCGAGCCGCGGAACTTGTAATGGATGGCGCCGTCGGGCAGACCGGCCGAGCCGTAGCGGCGGGCGATCTCGCCGCCCAACATGGCGCCGACGGTGCGGTGCACGTTGCGAATGGCGAAGGAGGCGGCGACCGGCGTTTGGGACTCAAGCGCAGGCTTGGCCCTGGCGATGAGGGCATGATCGAGCGCCGGGCCGAGACCGTGATCCTGGCAGGTGGTGCGGCGGCGCGCAACGCGCGAGGGCAGCGGAGGCACGTGGAGGATCGAGGAGAAGTCGATGCCCTTGGCCTTCCAATGCGCATCGTCGATGTGGACATCGATTTTTTCCACATGGCCGACCATCTCATCGACGGTGCGGAAGCCGAGCTTGGCCATGTACTGGCGCATCTGCTCGGCGATGAAGAAAAAGAAGTTGATGACGTGCTCGGGCGTGCCGGTGAAGCGGGCGCGGAGGACGGGATCCTGAGTGGCGATGCCGACGGCGCAAGTATTTAAGTGGCACTTGCGCATCATGATGCAACCCATTGAAATCAGTGGCATTGTTGCAAAGCCATATTCTTCGGCGCCGAGCAGGGCGGCGATGACGACGTCGCGGCCGGTCTGGAGCTTGCCATCCGTCTGCACGCGGATGCGGCTGCGCAGGTCGTTGAGGAGCAGAACTTGCTGCGTCTCTGCGAGGCCGAGCTCCCAAGGCAGGCCGGCGTGCTTGATGGAGCTGAGCGGCGAAGCGCCTGTGCCGCCCGAATCGCCGGAGATGAGAACGACATCGGCGTGGGCTTTGGAGACGCCCGCGGCGACGGTGCCGACGCCGACCTCGGCGACAAGCTTGACGGCGATGCGGGCCTGCGGGTTGACGTTCTTGAGGTCGTAGATGAGCTGCGCCAGATCCTCGATGGAGTAGATGTCGTGATGCGGCGGGGGCGAAATGAGGCCGACGCCGGGGATGGAGTGGCGCACAGCGGCGACGACCTTATCGATTTTGTGGCCGGGGAGCTGGCCGCCTTCGCCGGGCTTGGCGCCCTGGGCCATTTTGATCTGAAGTTCGTCGGCATTGACGAGGTAGTTGGTGGTGACGCCGAAGCGGCCGCTGGCGACCTGCTTGACGGCCGAGCGACGCGAATCGCCGTTGGCGTCGGGCTTGAAGCGCTCTTCATCCTCGCCGCCTTCGCCGGTGTTGGACATGCCGCCGAGGCGGTTCATGGCGATGGCGAGGGTTTCGTGCGCCTCTTTGCTGATGGAGCCGAAGCTCATGGCGCCGGTGGTGAAGCGCTTGACGATCTCCTTTGCCGGCTCGACTTCTTCGATGGGGAGTGGCTTCTCAGCGTACTTGAGCTGGAGCAGACCGCGCAGCGTGCAGAAATTGCGGTTCTGATTGTCGATGAGGTCGGTGTACTCCTGGAACGTGGCGAAGTTGTTCTGGCGAACAGCCTGCTGCACCTTGCTGATGGTGAGCGGATTGACGAGGTGGTACTCGCCGCCCTCGCGATATTGATACTGTCCGCCGACGATGAGGTCGGTTTCGGATTCGGTGAGGGGCTGGAAGGCGTAGGAGTGCTTCATCTGCGCTTCGCGGGCGAGCACGTCGAGGCCGACGCCTTCGATGCGCGAGGCGGTGCCGGGGAAGTAGTCCTCGATGAGCGAGCGGTTGAGGCCCACGGCCTCAAAGACCTGCGCGCCGCGATAGCTTTGCAGGGTGCTGATGCCCATCTTGGAGAAGGTCTTGAGCAGACCTTTGTCGATGGCCTTGATGAAGTTCTTTTCGGCCTGCTCGGCAGAGATGTTTTCGGGCAACATGCCGCGGTGCTTGAGGTCGTGGATGGTCTCGATGGCGAGGTAAGGGTTGATGGCGCTGGCGCCGTAACCGATGAGGAGGGCGAAGTGCATGACCTCGCGCGGCTCGGCGCTCTCGATGATGAGCGCGACCTGGGTGCGTTTCTCTTCGCGGACCAGGCGATTGTGAACGGCGGCCATGGCCAGCAGGCTGGGAACGGGCGCGTAGGTTGGATCGACTCCGCGATCAGAGAGGATCAAGAGCGTGTAGCCGGAATCGACGGCGTGAGAGGCGCGGTTGCTCAAGTCTTCGAGCGCGTGGCGCAGGCCCTTCTCGCCATCCTCGGCGCGGAAGAGCGCAGGCAGCGTGGTAGCGAGCAAATCGCCCGACGAAACACGGCGCAGCTTTTCGAGGTCGCGATTGGTGAGGATGGGATGGTGCAGTTTGAGCGTATGACAGTTCTCGGGCGCCTCATCGAGAATGTTGCGCTCCTTGCCGATGTAGCTGATAAGCGACATGACAAGCTCTTCGCGAATGGAGTCGATGGGCGGATTGGTGACCTGGGCGAAGAGCTGCTTGAAGTAGTTGAACAACGGCTGTGGGCGATCGGAGAGACAGGCCAGGGGCACGTCGGTGCCCATGGAGCCGGTGGGCTCCTGCCCCTGAGCGGCCATGGGCGCGAGGAGGATGCGGAGATCCTCTTCCGAGTAGCCGCAGGCGCGCTGGCGGCGCAGAAGGGTCTCGGGATTGAAGGCGATGGTGCGTACGGGCTCGGGCAGCGCGTCGATGGTGACCTGCTGCTGCTTAAGCCATTCGCCATAGGGCTGGCGTGCGGCCAGCGACTTTTTGATCTCGGCATCGGAGATGATGCGCTGCTGGACGGTGTCGACGAGGAACATGCGTCCGGGCTGCAGGCGGCCTTTCTTGAGGACGTCCTCAGGGGGGACTTCGATAACGCCAGCCTCGGAGGCGAGGACGACGAGATCGTCCTTGGTGACGATGTAGCGGCCGGGACGCAGGCCGTTGCGATCGAGCGTGGCGCCGATGACGCGGCCGTCAGTGAATGCGATGGCGGCGGGGCCGTCCCACGGCTCCATGAGCGAGGCGTGGTACTCGTAGAAGGCGCGCTTGTCCTCGTCCATATCGGGATTGCCAGCCCAGGCCTCGGGAATGAGCATGGCCATGACGTGGGGCAGGGAGCGGCCGGACTGGTAGAGGAACTCGACAGCGTTGTCGATGGAGGCGGAGTCGCTGCCGCCGGGGACGATGACCGGGTAGAGGTCGCCGATCTTGCCGCCGTGGAGCGGGCTGCGCAGCACGGATTGGCGGGCGTTCATCCAACTGATGTTGCCGCGGATGGTGTTGATTTCGCCGTTGTGGCAGACGTAGCGATAGGGATGGGCCAGCTTCCAACTGGGGAACGTGTTGGTGGAGAAGCGCTGGTGAATGAGCGCGAGCGCGCTGGTGACGAGCGGGTTGGCGAGCTCGAAATAAAACTTTTCAATTTGCGGGGCCAGCATGAGGCCCTTGTAGATGATGGTGCGGCAAGAACAAGAGGGGACGTAGAAGGTTTCCTTGTCTTCGATTTCGGAGGCGCAGATTTCGTTTTCCGTGCGGCGGCGAACGCGGTAGAGCAGGCGCTCGAAAGTCTCTTCGTCCATGCCCCCTGGGCGGGCGACGAAGAGCTGCTCAATGTAGGGCTGCGAGTTGCGAGCCTCGCGGCCGATGGCGTCGCCGTTGACGGGCGTGTCGCGCCAGCCGAGGACGGCGCAGCCTTCTTCCTGGGCGATGCGCTCGAAGACGCCCTCGCACTGCAGGCGGTTCTGGCGCTCGACGGGCAGGAAGCACATGGCCACGCCGTAGGCGCCGGGTTCGGGCAAAGCGATGCCCAACCCGGCACATTCGCGGACGAAGAAGGCGCGAGGAATCTGGATGAGGATGCCGGCGCCGTCGCCGGTCTCCGGGTCGCAGCCGGCCGCGCCGCGATGGGTGAGGTTGATGAGCACCTCGAGGCCCTTGCGGATGATCTCGTGGCTCTTCTCGCCCTTGATGTTCGCGACCAGTCCCATGCCGCAGGCATCGTGCTCATCGCGGGGATGATAGAGGCCTTGCGCTTGCGGCGGGCGGAGACGGCGATTTAAGGATTCCATGGCAGCCTTTGCGAGCTGAATTTTCGTTGCGGCAACATGAATATTTCGAAGTACACAACCACTCTGCGATTCTGAGCACGAAAATCGCCTTGCCAGCAGATCGAGAGGTCTCAAGTGAGCAGAGCCGGCCGCATCCGGAAACTGCGCTGTTTTTAATATAACGAAAAACGGCGGTTCATGCAGCAGTTGCTTTCAGGATGGGGGACGCGCGCGGGCCGAGGCCGGATAGCGGACGTGGTTCAGGCGCCCCATCTGGTGTATTTTGTGACGTATACTCGGTTGCAATGAAGCACATGAGCGAAACGATCCTGGTGACCGGCGGGGCAGGGTTCATCGGCTCGAATTTTGTTTTGAGCTGGATGAGAGAGGGCAACGGGGCGGTGGTGAACCTTGACCTGCTGACCTACGCCGGGAATGCCGCGAATCTGTCGCCGCTGGATGGCGACCAGCGCTACACGTTTGTGCGCGGTGATATTTGCGATGCGGAGCTGGTGGGGTGGCTGCTGAGCAAGCATCAGCCAGGAGCGATCGTACATTTTGCCGCGGAGAGCCACGTGGACCGCTCGATTGTGTCGCCGGGCGAGTTCGTCCGGACCAATGTGCAGGGAACATTCACCCTGCTGGAGCAGGCGCGAGCGTATTGGGCCGGACAGAGCGATGCCGATCGCGCGGCGTTCCGGTTTCTGCATGTTTCGACGGACGAGGTATATGGAACGCTGGGGCCAAGCGATCCGGCGTTCAGCGAGACGACCGCGTATGCGCCGAACAGCCCCTATGCGGCATCGAAGGCGGGATCGGATCATTTGGCAAGAGCGTACTTTCACACCTTCGGGCTGCCCGTCGTGACCACGAACTGCTCGAATAACTACGGGCCGTACCAATTTCCGGAAAAGCTGATCCCATTGATGATTCTGAACGCGCTGGAGGGTAAGCCGCTGCCGGTGTACGGGGACGGACAGAACGTGCGCGACTGGCTGTACGTGGAGGATCACTGCGCGGCAATCCGGAAAGTGCTTGAGGCGGGGAAGCCGGGAGAGACGTACAACATCGGGGGAATGAGCGAGCGGGCAAACATCGACGTGGTCACGGCGATCTGCGACCTGGTGGATGAGATGCGGCCGCGCTCAGGAGCGGAACCGCGGCGAAAGCTGATTACGTTTGTGGGGGACAGGCCGGGACACGACCGGCGGTATGCGATGGATGCGAGCAAGATTGCGCGCGAGCTGGGATGGAAGCCGGAAGAGGGTTTTGAAAGCGGGCTGCGCAAGACGGTGCGCTGGTATCTGGAGCATGGCGATTGGGTAGACAGCGTGCGGACCGGGGCGTATCGGGAATGGATTGCAAAGAACTACGCGGAGCGGGCGGCATTATGAAGGCCCCAACGGCACGAATTGCTCGGAGAACCAAAATGGCTGACGGATCTGCATTGATTGCAAAGCCGCGCGATTATTTCGAAATCATGAAGCTTCAGGAGCCCGGAGTCCTTGAGGACTTTTTTGACAAGCCGCTTCCTTTTATTGTGGCGACGGTCACCGGCGCACTGGCGGCCGGCAAGGCAGGCTGGTTCCTCGCCGGTGGGCGATTAGTTCAGGGAATGCTGAAAGGGAGGCTTTTTGAGCAATGGTCCAAGGAGGTCAGGAAGTTTCAGGAAGCCGGGAGGATTCCGGACGACTTCGCTGATACGAAGTATGGTTTTCAGACCTGGGTCGAGTTGATGACGATCATCGATGAGGAATCCCCTGATGCTGACCGGCTCGGGGCGCTCAAAGCAATGTTCTTTGCGGTGAACAAAGTCGGAGTCACGGACGGTGAGAGGATCAAGGCTTACCAGCTTTGGCAGATCGCAAAACAACTGAGTTCAGGCGAACTCCTCCTCTTGAGAACGGTATATGTAAACCGATCTGAATATGCCAGCGAAACGACACACCCCAGCTATTTAGGTAACTATTCAAACTGGGCATCATACATGGCGAAAGCAATCGGGCACAACTCGAGAGGCCTTATCGACCTCCACGAGAAAAAGCCCACTGAAATTGGCTTACTCACGGCCCGCGTTCATGGTGACGGCAGCGGGATTTCTGGCCAAGACGCGAGATTGAGCGAGCTTGGCTTGATGTTCTGCTCGAATATTCAGAGCTACGAAATCGAGATGCGCGGGCTAGATGAAGCAGAAAAGTCCAAACGGCCAAGGGCGAAGCGAGAAATATGAGGGGTTGACGTATGAAAGGCATAATTCTAGCCGGCGGATCGGGGACACGGCTGTATCCCGTGACCCATGTGGTGTCGAAGCAGCTTTTGCCGGTGTACAACAAGCCGATGATCTATTACCCACTGAGCACGCTGATGCTTGCGGGGTTGCGGGAGATTCTGGTGATCTCTACGCCGCAGGATACGGGGCGGTTCGCGGATCTGCTAGGCGATGGGCGGAGCTGGGGCCTGGAGATCGGCTATGCCGTGCAGCCCAGCCCTGACGGGCTGGCCCAGGCATTCCTGATCGGGCGGGATTTTATCGGCGGAGGGCCGAGCGCGCTGGTTCTGGGAGACAACATTTTTTACGGGCAGGGCTTTTCGAAGCAGTTACAGACGGCGGCGCGGTTGACGGAGGGCGCGACGGTGTTTGCGTACCCGGTGGAGGACCCACAGCGATACGGTGTAGTGGAGTTCGACAAAGAGGGCCGGGCGGTGAGCCTGGAGGAGAAGCCGGCTAAGCCGAAGTCGCGGTATGCCGTGACGGGGTTGTATTTCTACGATCGCGACGTGGTGGGCATCGCAGAGTCACTGAGGCCATCGGCGCGCGGGGAGCTGGAGATCACGGACCTGAACCGGCACTACCTGGAGGCGGGGAAACTGAAGGTGGAGATCCTGAGCCGGGGCATGGCGTGGCTGGATACGGGAACGCACGATTCGCTGCTGGAGGCGGCGATGTTCGTACACACCATGGAGCGGCGACAGGGGCTGAATATTGCGTGTCCGGAGGAGATTGCCTACCGGCAGGGATTTATCAGCGCCGAGCAACTGGAGAAGCTGGCCCAGCCGATTGCAAAGAGCGGATATGGGCAGTACCTGCTGGGGCTGCTGCGAGAGCCATATTTTGCGGCCAAGGCTGAGTAGCCATGAAGATCGAAGAGACATCGTTGCCGGGCGTACTGGTGCTGACGCCAAAGATCTACCGGGACGACAGGGGCGCGTTCTCCGAGACGTTCAATTTGCGGCGCATGGCGGAGGCGGGACTGCCCACGAACTGGGTTCAGGACAACTTTTCGATTTCGCAGAAGAATGTGCTGAGAGGGATTCACTACCAGGTGACGCAGCCGCAGGGAAAGCTGGTGCGGGTGACGCATGGAGCGGTGCTGGACGTGGCCGTGGACCTGCGGCGCAGCTCGCCGGCATTCGGCAAACATGTGGCCGTAGAACTAAGCGGAGAAAACGGTGCGATGCTATGGATTCCCGAGGGGTTCGGCCATGCCTTTCTGGTGCTGAGCCCGGTCGCGGGGTTTGCGTACAAAGTGACCGATTATTATTCGCCGGCGGGCGAGCAGACGATTGTGTGGAGCGATCCGGACTTGGGGATCAAGTGGCCCATAGCGGCAGAGAAGGCGATCGTATCGGACAAGGATGGGAAGGGCGCAAAGTTCCGCGACGCCGAGGTGTTTGCGTAAGCGGCACAGCGAAAACGGCCTCATAGACATCGCCTTACGCCGGGAGTAGCATTTCGGCATCAATCATGCGCGTCCGATATGTATTTTTCATCCTGCTCGCTCTCGTTGCGGTTGCACGGCCCACCGCCGCTCAAAGAAAACCGTCTGAGTATTCCACTCTACTTGCGTCGCTCAAAGCGGGCAACACTGACGTGGACTATGCGCGGCTGCGACTAAGCTACATGGACTCGCCGGAACGTAAGGAGGCGAAGGATACATCCGATTCCGAGAAAGCAATGATGAATGCCTTTAACGCGAAGGACTTCGCGAAGGCTATCGGGCAAGCCGACATCGTGCTTGCGAATGAATACGTGAATCTGGACGCGCATCTCGTGGAGGCCGTGGCCAACAAGCAACTGGGCGCCGTGGAGAAGGCGGATTTTCACCGAACTGTCCTGCACGGGTTGATCGACTCTATTCTGAAGTCCGGAGATGGCAAATCGCCGAAGACGGCCTGGGTCGTGATAAGCGTGCACGAGGAATATGTGGTGCTGCAGGTCCTTGGCTTTACGCTTTCGCAGCAAAGCTTACTTCATCAGGACGGCCATTCCTACGATGAGATGAAGGCCAAGAACGATCAAGACGGATCCGAACAGACCTTCTATTTCAACGTCGATATCCCGTTCAAGAGCTACGGATTTTAAGGCGGCCCGCCGGGTGAGGAAGTGCGCCGGAGGGGCGGCTGTGGGGCGAAGATTTCGTGCCGGCGGAAGGTGGGCTGCGAGGCCGCACTCCGGCCATCTCAACGGGTGGTATACTCACTTGTCAGGTGTGAACGGACACCGCCATTCTCATCGCGTTTGAGGTCGTTATGTCAGGCCACTCGAAATGGGCCACCATCAAGCACAAGAAGGGCGCGCTGGACGCCAAGCGCGGCAAGATTTTCACCCGTCTCATCAAGGAAATTGCGGTTGCCGCCAAAGGGGGCGGCGACCCGGACGGGAATGCGCGGCTGCGGACGGCAATTCTGGCCGCCAAAGCGGAAAACATGCCGCAGGAAAACATCAAGCGGGCAATCCAGCGGGGCACGGGAGAATTGGAGGGGGTCAACTACGAAGAAGCCATGTTTGAGGGGTACGGGCCGGGGGGCGTGGCCATCCTTGTGGAGGTTCTGACCGACAACCGCAACCGGGCGG
>PMYE01000134.1 GCA_003171315.1 Acidobacteriaceae bacterium | reverse complement strand
GATTTGGGCGGGCGGCCGAGGGGCCTGTGCTCGCCGGTCAGGGATTTTGGCTGATGGCAGACGGCTAAGATAGCGATTTTGGCGTTGGCCAGGTATTGCTGCGCTTTGATTGGACTGATCAAGTCGATCATGCACGCGAAGTTGATGCAGGCGATGAAGTCGCAGATGTTTTTGTAGCCGGCGAGGGGAGGCGTGGCGCGGAGATAGGCTTGGTTGGCGGCTTGCTTGGCCTCGTAGTCGCTGTCGTCCTCGTCGAGATCGGCAGCCTCCTTTTTTATAGGCGTAGTTCCAGGCGCGCATGCAGCGGACGATGGCCTGGTTTGCAGTGTCGTCTTTGGGCGCCCCGAGCCGGTGGGGGCGTTCGTGCCTTCAGGCGCGCCTGGGGCGGTATCGGTGGAAACGGTGGTGTCTGCCATGAAGAAGCTCCTTCATCTTCAAGGCTAGCGATTTGGGAGAATTAATCGGCAAACCTGGGGGAATTTTTTGGTGGGGCGTAACGGACGGGAGGGGAAGGGGTTAGGGTGGGTTTGCGGGTGTTTTTTTGGGCTGTTGGGTCTTGACAGGAAAACGGAGGCCGCAAGAGCGGGATGACCGATTTGAGCCAACACTGCGGAGGATGCTCGGAGGCGAGCCTATGCCATGCGCGGAGTTGACTTAGTGCTCGAGCAAAGCGTTGAATTTTTCCTTGTTAACTTTCGTTCGTCGATTCTGCCGAACCTTTGAGTACTCGTGCCTTTTTCGAGGCAAGTTTCTTTATTGAGGGTTCCGCTGGCAGCAGCTCTGGCATTGTGCCCCCAATATCCTTGATTGCTTGGCGAACTCGCTTACCAACGGAAAAATGCGTATCGATCGCGCGTTGCTCTCCTTTGATGCCTTCAATTCGCAGTTTCTCTTCTGTCTGGGTGATGCGGAATTCATTGGCCGCAAGCTCGGCACGGCCAACACAATCAAGAAGGTCTTCTTTGGCACTGATGCCCTTCTTCTCTTTGATGGCACGCGCCCCGCGTCCATCATAAAGACCCTTATATCCCGCGTCTTGAAAGACTCCGAACATTGCGCTGCGAACCCCCGCGTCTTTAGCGGCTCCGCTCAGTTTCCTATTGGCATCTTTTACGCGGTTTCGAAGGAGCAGGCGCCTCTCCTCTTCACTCCGGAGCTCATGGGTCTCCTGTCGATAGGTCTGCTCGACAAAATATGCTTGGGCTGTAGCAATCTCAGGCTTCGAGGTGTCGCCGTTCATGGCGATCAGGTAGCAAGCGTATTTACTGAGGGCGAAGTTCTCTCTCTCCCTTTTCGCCCCACTCCCGATTTCGACCATTTCGGGCATTGGCACAAAATGGTTTGCAACGAAATTGCCCGCATTTGTGCATGAAGACTTTGCCTTTTCTATTACTTCGCGAAAGTCTCGCCATTCCCGATAGTCGAGAGCCATCATGATTTCTCTTGCCATCCAATAAGGAACCCCAGACGGAGTAGCCTTTTGGAGCGATTTGAGCCGTCCAATTACCAGATTCGTGGCGTCGGACATCAATTTCACCTCCATGAGCACATCTCAAGCATAGACCACATTCACATTCTCCTCCATACATTTTCCTTGCGTCTTATCATTTTTCCATCTATCCTCTTTTTGAGGAGATTGCTAATGGGAGCAAGGGAAAGCCTACAGCGGCTAGCTGACAGAAAGTCTCAGGAAATAGCGGATTTGGAACGCCAGATTGATATGGCGCGCGCATATCTCCAAGCGATTCAAGACTCTATGAAAGCCCTCCCGCGTGAAACGTCCATTCAGCCGAATGGAGATGACTCAGCTGACCTTCGCCCTGGTACGTTATTGGCGCGTGCTAGAGACGCAATTCAGAAAAATGGGAGTCCGATGCATATAAACGCACTTCTTTCCGCAATCGGGATTGAAAACACGAAGAAAGCGCGCGTATCCCTTGTTGGATCGTTAGGGGCTTATGTGAGGAAGGAATCAGTCTTTACCCGCCCGGGGCCAAATACTTTTGGGCTTGTCGGTCGTATGAATTCACTTCCGTTTGGGGCGACCGACGAGGAATTACCGGAAACATTTGGTAAGGTTGCGGAGGGCGGCTAGCAGGTGCTAAAGAGGGCATTTATACCCCCTGATCGCTTGGTTGCGATGGAGTTCGATTCTCCCGCCTGCCGCCAGAATCAATTTAGTTAAGTTGCTCTATCACGGCGCTACTATCTCGGCGCTGTCGCATAATCTGCGTCGGGTGCATAGTATTCGTTCGCGCCGCCAGATTGATGACTCGCCGGCTTGCTGGCTCGTCCGGTTTGCGCGCGGCTGGGAATCGATTTAATCTTATCCAGCTGAGAGATCGTGAGGGAATTCGGATGCAAACCAGATTTGTTGTTGCCGCTCTTGCCGCAGCTTCTTTTGTGACCGCTGCCGCGGCTCAAACCGCGCCGCCGCGGCCCAAAATCACCAGCATTTCGCACATGGCCGTGTACACGTCGGATGCGGTGGCCGCCGAGCACTTCTACACCGTGGTTGTGGGCGCGGCGAAGCTGCCCGATCCCGAGAATCCGCGGGGCGTGCGCTATGCGTTGAGCGCCACACAGTTTATCGAAGTGCTGCCGCTGCCCGCCGACGCGGGAATCCGGCGGATGGACCATACGGCGTGGAACACGGAGAGCGCCGAAGGGATGCGGAAGTATCTGGCGGCGAAGGGATGGAAGACGCCGGCGCACGTGGAGCGCGGCGCGGACGGCAGCCGGTGGTTCACGGTGCTCGATCCCGAAGGCAACAAGGTGCAGTTTGTGGAGCCGCCCGCGCATCCGAAGCCGGTGGACGCGCCGAACGTGATCGGCGATCAGATCATTCACTTCGGCTTAAGGGTGCAGAGCCGCGAGGCCGAGGACGCGTTCTACCGCGGTCTGCTGGGATTCCGGCCGTATTGGTGGGGCGGAATGAAAGAGGGCGAGGTCAATTGGGTGAGCCAACAATGTCCCGACGGACACGAGTGGCTGGAGTACATGATTGAGTCCAAGCCGGACAATGGAACTCCGGCCACCCTGACGCGGAGATCCCTTGGCGGCGTGGACCACTTGTCGATCGGCGAGGTCTCGGTTCCGGATGCGTATCAGGTGCTCGTGAAAGGCAACCGGATCGAGGGGATACATGATACGGCGCCAAAGATCGGCGGGGACGGGAAGTACCAGTTCAACCTCTTCGATCCCGACGCCACGCGCATCGAGCTGATGGACTTCCACGCGACCGTGAAACCGAGCTGGTCGCCGTTTACGGCGGAGGACCCGTCGGAGTAAGGCTACTCGTCCTCCTCCATCTGCATGCTCAGGTAGCGCTCGTAACCGAGCTCCTTGATCTGATGGAGCTGGGCCTCAAGCCAGTCCACGTGGCCCTCTTCGTCCCTCAGCAGACTGACGAAGAGGTCTCTGGAGCCGTTGTCGCGATTCTCGACGCAGGTTCGGATGGACTCGTTATACGACGCTACGGCGCCGAGTTCGAGCTTGAGGTCGGATTGGATCATTTCGCGGACATCGGCGCCGATGGTGAGCGCAAGATGGTCCATGTTCGGCGTGCCGTCCAGGAACAAAATGCGTTCCAAGAGCTTTTCGGCGTGCTTCATCTCGTCGATCGACTGCTTCTTGATGAAATCGGCGAGCCGCTCATAACGCCAGTTTTCACACATCTCCGCGTGAACGAAATACTGGTTGACCGCCGTCAACTCGTCGCGGAGGGCCTGATTCAGCTTGTCGAGGACTTTGGAGTTTCCCTTCATGGAAGGCCATTGTATACTTAGAGAAGCTTCGAGAGAAACAGGAAATCCTGACCTTGAGGCCGATGGCCGGGCGATCCTGGCCTGCCCAAAACCAGAAAACGAGACAACATGCCTAAGTTGAAGACCCATACGGGCGCGGCCAAGCGCTTCAGCAAGACCGGCACCGGCAAGATCAAGCGGGGCCAGACGAAGACACGGCACATCCTAACGTCAAAGGCGCCAAAGACCAAGCGGAAGTTGGGAAGGATTCTGCTGGTGAGCGATGGCGACTACGCGAAGGTAGCGCGCATGATTCCCTACGCCTGAGGCGCTCCGCGCCCTTGACTCTTTGGAGGAGGGGCGTGCGATGCGAACGGGCCGATGGATGGCCCCCGCCGATTGCAAAATGCGTTTGCACCGGCGAGAGATCAGGCTTGACCAGAGCGAGTGAAGAGGTTGACAGCCTTAGCGCCCCGGCGTGAAGGCCTCCTGCCTCCAGCCGCGTAAAACCAGCCGTTAGCTATTAGCCCTTAGCTCTTAGCTCAACGCGCTTGAACCGGATTCCGCGATTCTCCGCGACGAACGGAAGTGAATCGGCGGGATCCAAAAAAGGAGAAGCAACATGCCCCGCGTAAAACGTGGCACCAAGCGGAGTGACCGCCGCAAAAAGATCCTGAAGCGCGCCAGCGGTTATTTCCTCACGAAATCGAAGCTCTACCAGGCGGCCCAGGAGGCCGTGGAGCGCGGCCTGAAGTTCGCCTACCGGGGACGGCGCGAGAAGAAGCGCCAGTTCCGCTCGCTGTGGATCGTGCGCATCGCCGCCGCGGCCAAGTTGAACGGGACCAGCTACTCGCAGTTCATCAACGGATTGAAGAAGGCCGGCATCGAGCTGGACCGCAAGGTTCTGGCGGATATTGCTGTAAAGGACCCGGCGGGCTTCACGAAGCTTGTGGAGCAGGCCAAGGGTGCGCTGGCGGCCAAGGCCAAAGCCGCGTAAGAACAAAATTTGACTGGCGGACGAAGCGGCCCGGGCTCCGAAAGGACTCCGGGCCGTTGTGCGTTTGCCGGTCTCGTCAGATTCCATTGCCGCGGCGCTAGTGGAAAATGTGGCACTGGAAAATCCCTCAGGCGCGAGTGAGCGCACAGATGTCTCATGCAATGCTTTATCCTGCTGTTAACCCATGGCGAACGAAGCGATACCGAATCTGACGGCGTTTGACGAAGCTGCGCTGGGCAAGGCGTTTGCCGCGCTCGAAGCGCAGGCGCGCGAGGCGGCCGCTGTGCTTGACGGCGAGGCTGCCGTGGAGGCCTTCCGCCTGGAATGGCTGGGACGCAAGCAGGGGCGGCTCAATGAAGTTTCCGGCCGGTGGTTGAAGGCCGCTCCGCCGGAGGCGAAGAAGGCGCTGGGCGTGCGGTTCAACGCGCTGAAAGCGGTGGTGGAGGACTTGTTGGATGCGGCTCTGGGCGGGGGGCCAGGCGACGCCACGGCCGATGCCGCGCTTAGGGCCGAGGCTATCGACATCACGCTACCGGGAACGCGGCGGCTGACCGGCGCCGAGCATCCAATACCGCGCACGATGAACGAGATTGTGGCCGTGTTTGCCGCGCTGGGCTACTCGGTGGGCGTGGGGCCGGAGGTTGAGACTGACTACTACAACTTCGAGAGCATGAATTTTCCGCCCGAGCACCCGGCGCGCGACACGCAGGACACGCTGGTGGTCGCCAACCAGGAGCGCAAGCCGCTGCGCGACCGGCTGCTGCTGCGCACGCATACCTCGCCGGTGCAGATGCGGACCATGGAACAGCAACCGCCGCCGGTGCGCATTGTGATTCCCGGCAAGGTGCACCGCAACGACGCCGCCGACGCCACGCACTCGCCCATCTTCCACCAAGTAGAGGGACTTTGCGTGGACACGAACATCACCTTCAGCGACCTGAAGGGGACGCTGGACTACGCGATGAAGGCGCTCTTTGGCTCGTCGGTCAAAACGCGTTTCTTTCCGTCGTTTTTCCCGTTCACCGAGCCGAGCGCCGACGTGCAGATCAGTTGCATCTTCTGCGGCGGCAAGGGCTGCCGCAAATGCAAGGATTCGGGGTGGATCGAGCTGCTGGGCTGCGGGATGGTGGACCCCGCGGTCTTCGCCTTCGCGGCGGAAAAGCAGCCGGCCTACGACTCAAGAAAGATCTCCGGCTTCGCCTTCGGCATGGGCGTGGAGCGCATTGCGATGATGAAGTACGGGATCAGCGAGATCGGCAGCTTTTTTGCGGGAGATATGCGGTTTCTGGGGCAATTTGCATGAAGATACTGACCAAATGGCTGCGAGCTTACTTGCCGGGGCTGGCTGTTGATGACATCCAGCTCGCCGCGGATCTGACGCTGCGCGGGATTGCGGTTGAAGGGAACTATCCGCTGGGCGAGCGGAACGGCTCGATCGGCGATGGCTCAATCTACGAGATGGACATCACCACCAACCGCGTGGACGCGATGAACCATTATGGCGTGGCGCGCGAGGCGGCGGCGATTTATGGGCTTGCGTTGCCGGCGCTGGATTTCGCGTTGCCCCCGGCGCGGCCGGCGGCCAAGCCCTTTTCCGTGCGGATCGAGGCGGAGGATGCGTGCGGACGGTTTACGGCGCGCGTGTTGCGCGATGTGACCATCGGCGAATCGAAGGACTGGTTTAAGGGCGCGGAGGTGGCCACGTATTTTGGGCTGCTCGAGCAGAAGACGATCTCGAACGCCGTGGACGCGACCAATTTTGCCTGGCGGGCAATGGGTCAGCCGACGCACGCCTTCGATTTGGACAAGATCGAGGGCGGGATCGTGGTGCGGCGGGCGCGCAAGGGCGAACGGCTGAAGACGCTGGACGGTATGGACCGCGTGCTGGACGCGGGTGACCTGGTAGTGGCCGATCACAAGAAGGCGCTGGCGCTGGCCGGGGTGATGGGCGGCTGGGACACGATGATCACGCCGGAGACGAAGAACGTGCTCGTCGAGGCGGCGTGGTTCGATCCCATGGCGGTGCGGCAAACTGCGCGGCGGCATGGGCTGCACACCGACGCGAGCCATCGTTTCGAGCGCGGCGCGGACTTCAATGCGGCGCCGGTGGCGTCGGCGCTGGTGAGCGCGATTCTGCTGGCCAACGGAGGATGGGCTGAGGGCGAGCTGGTGGACGTACGCGTTGCGGCAATCGAGGATCGGACCGCGCGGCGCAAGCCCATTGCACTTGCGTTGAACCAGGTCCAGCGGATTCTGGGCGCGACGAAAGCCGAAGAGGGGGACGAAGAGGGAATTACCTCTGAGACTGTCGAGGGCGTGCTCAAGGCGCTAGGATGCGGATTAGCGGAGCTAGCGCCACCTGCGGTGGGGCGGACCTTTGGACAGGATTCGTGGCAGGTCACTTTGCCGAGCTGGCGGCTGGATCTGGAGCGGGAGATCGACCTGATTGAAGAGGTGGCGCGCGTTTACGGGTACAACCGGTTCGCCAACACGTTGCCGGCGTTCGGCGGGGGCGTGCAGGCGCTGCCATGGGCGGAGAAGGAGGCGGCGGTGCGCGGCACGCTGCTGGCGGCCGGATTCCACGAGGCGATAGGGAGCACCTTCTGCTCGGCGGCCGAGGCCGCGCTGACCGCGCCGCAACCTGGACAGGTGGTTGCGCTGGGCAATCCGCTCAGCGAAGAGGCGGGCGTGCTGCGGCCGTCGCTGGTGCCGGGCATGTTAACGATGATCGCAGGCAACCTGAACCGTGACGTAAGCGACGTGCGGCTGTTTGAGATGGGCACGGCGTTCGGCGGCACGACAGACAAAGTGGAGGAGCGGCCGGCGCTGGCGTTTGGCGCCGTGGGCAGCATGCCCGAGGAGAGCGCGCTCGACGCGGGGCGGACGATCGAGTTCCACGACGTGAAGGGCGTGGTGGAGCAGGTGCTGGCGCGGTTCGAGGCGCGGGCACTCGACTTCGACCGCTTTCCAGCGGAGGCTGGATTGACTCCCGAATGGCTGCATCCGTATCGCGCGGCGCGTGCGGTGGCCGACGGGATGACGGTGGGGTGGTTCGGGCAACTGCATCCGCGCGAGGCGGCGGCGCGCAAGATCAAAGAGGCAGTGCTGGTGGGTGAGCTGTATCTCGACCGGCTGTACAAGCTCTCTCTTCGCAAACCCGCAGCGCGGGAGATCTCGCGCTATCAGCCGGTGCGGCGGGATTTTTCTCTGGTTTTGGATGAGGGAATCTCATGGGAGACCATTGACCGCGCCATGGCGGAGATCGGGATTCCGGAGCTGGTGGAGTGGCGCGTGCGCGAGGTGTTCCGCGACACGCGGCTGGGTAAGGGCGAGTATGCGCTGCTGCTGGGCGCGACCTTCCAGGCGCCGGACCGCACGCTGCGCGAGGAGGAGTTGCAGAGCTTCCAGGCGCGCGTGGTGGAGGCTGTTGGCAAGGCAGGAGCGCGGCTGCGAGCCTGAGCAAAACCGCGCGCACGATCGGCGTTATACTCGAACGCAAACGGGGCCTGTTCGGCGGAGGTTGGATCGATGGTGAAGTCGTTTTTTGAGCCTGAAACCGCGGTGGAAACACAGGGCGGGGAACAGCCGCAGGAGAAGCGCGAGGAGCCGGGAGCGTTGGCTGTGAGCGTGGACGATTTTTCGGCGCTGGAGGAGCGGGTGCGGCGGGCCGCGGAGCTGGTGAAGCGGGAGCGGCAGGCGCGGGCCGCCGCCGAGGAGCGCGCTACGATGGCCGAAGCGCAACTGCGTGAGCAGTCGCCGGCGATAGAGAAACTGCAGCGCGAGTTGGGCGCGCAGCGCGCGGAACGCGACCAGGTGCGGCAGCGGGTGGAGCGGCTGCTGAAGCAACTGGATGCGCTGGAACTGTGAGGCACAATGATGGCCGAACAGACGCACAACAATCCGGCGCGCAACAATCCGGGCAACTACGTGACGGTGGAGATCTACGACCAGCTCTACCATCTTTCCGGACAGGACACGGTACACATCCGCGAACTGGCGGCGGTGGTCGACGCCAAGATGCGCGCCGTGGCGGCGCAGGGACGGACAGCGGATTCGCTACGCGTGGCCGTGCTGGCCGCACTGAACCTGGCCGATGAGCTGTCGCAGGCCACGTCGGCCGATCTGCAACTGGGCCACGCGCGCGCCGCCAACCTGCGTGGATTGCTGGACGAGGTGCTGGAGAACGAGCGGAAAGCGTAAAAAGCAGGGAACAGGGAACAGGGAACGGCTGTCAGCTCTTAGCTATTCGCTCTTAGCCTTTGGCGTTGGACGTGCCTTTCGGCAAGCCGGCGAGCCAGCAACGCGGCGGGTTCTTGCGTGACGTCCCGCCCCGGGCGAGATAAACAACGGCGCGCTGCCCGAGCTTGCCCAACTCGGTCCAGAAGGCGCCCCGGCGCCCAGATGGGACGCGCGCCGCGATTGGCCACTCATTGAGAGGTTGCGAAGTGGAACGATTCCTTCCGAGTTGGCGACATCCAACCGGAACCCGCAATATGGGTGCTCGCCGGCCTGGATGAACGCATAGGCCTGAATGCGCCAATCGAGAGCCGATTGAATAATTGATGAGACTCGGGGCCACCTCAGGCCGTACAATCGAGGTCTGTTGCGCCCTTCAGACTGTTGTGTGTGAGCTTCCCAGATGAGGAGCAACAGCCAGGGTCAGTATCGCAGCGACAGATAACAGGGGCCGCACATCCATTGCCATGCGCCGCGGCGAGTCATTTTCCTTGCCAATCCCCAAATCCAGACATGAAGACGGCTGAAGTCAAGCCTTCCCCAAATTCGCAGTTCAGCGACAAAGAAAGAAGGAGGTCAACAATGGCACACAGGACTCGGAGATACAAGATTTGGGCGTCGGGCGCAATGCTGCTGGCAGCGCTTTCAACCGGGATGAGCGTCGCGCAAACACCAGCGCAAAACACCAGCGGAACGCAAGCCGGCATCAAGACCATTGCCGTTCCCAGCGGCGGCACAATCTATCTGGGTGCGCTGGCCGGGCAGCCCACGCCGGAGGATGCGATGGGAAAGGTAATGCAGCGTGTGACTGCTTTATGCGGAGATCGCCCGCAGCTTGGCAAGCTGGATAAGAATACGACCGGCGAGATTCTGGCCGGCTTTTTTACCGTGACGGGCAAGAACCTGGACGGCAAGCCGATGGAAGGCCTGGCGATTGTTTATGCGCCCAAGAGCGGCCCCGCCGGCGGCGCGGTGCTGCTGGATGACGCCGACCGGTTTCCGACCACGGTGAACTCCATGTTCACGCGGCTCAAGCAGGAGCTGGGAGCTCCAGCAAATTCATCCGGGGCGCCGTCTTCGGCCGGCGGGACAGGGACTGCCGCGAATGCAGGGGCTCCCGCGACGACGCCCACTCCTGTGAAGTCGGGGCCGCCACAGCCGTTGCAGCGCGCGGTCTTTCCGGATGGAACCGGGTCGATGGGGCTGCCCGCGGGATGGCAGATGCAGAATGCGCAGAAGGGCGATGTGACCGTCGCGGGGCCGCACGGTGAAAAGCTGCGCTTCGGCTGGACCATTGCGGTGATCGACCCCACGAACCCGCAGTCGCGGGCGTTGATGGGGAACGGCCGCGGAGCTGCGCCGCCAAACTTCGTCGCGATCCCCCATAGCGCCGACCCGGCCACCGCTTTCAAGTCTGCCTTTACGCAGTTGGCACAGAAGGCGCACAAGCAGCCTCCGGTGATCGACATCGCAAAAGTGCAGGACATAGCGATGCAGGGTGGCGCGAACGAGTTCATGTTCGGCGATATCGATTTCAACGACGGCCAAGGCAAGCAGTATCTTGTGGCGCAGATGATCAATACGCCGGTAATCACCATGGGCACGTGGCAGATGACTTTGTATGTGATGTACGGACCGCAGCAGGTGATGGGCCAGGAGGCGAGCACCATTGCGGAGATTTTCCCCAATTACAGTCGCAATACGCAGATGGTGAACGCGATCGTCAATCAGCAAATTCAACAGAGCATCGCGGTGACGAATCAGGCTTTGAATACGGTGGCGCAATACAATGACAGTGCGGACCGCATGACCGCTGGCATGTCGAACATGCTGCGCGGCCAGTCAGTCGTCGTCGACACCCAAACGGGAGGCCACGCAACCACATCAGACGACCTGGCGGGTGCGCTGATCAATGCCAATCCCAACCGCTTCCAGTCCGTCTCGCCGAGCGGTTACATCCCTGGGATCGACTATTAGTTTGAAACGGAAGCGCGACAATTCGTGTTGTCCCATCTTTGCCGCAATGAATCTGCGGCAGGGATGGGCACTCTTCATCCTGTGTCAGCTCGATGCGTGGGCGATTCGCTAACCGTTCCGCGGGCCTGCCTCGAAAACGCCGCGCAGCTTTCGCAAAATCGGTGATAGCCGAATCGCCAAAGCCCTTTCCCAGGTCGGACCGCTCGGAACTGCGAGTTCTGGGCGTATTATCGGCTATTCGCCGCCAATCGGGTTTTGGGCCTACTACGGGTCGCCGGCAGGCGCCGAATAGGGAAATGGAAGACGGGTGGCTACTTATGGGCGTCGGCGACTTCGGGCCATAAAGACGTCTGTGAGGTTCTATTGTCTGCGTAGTATCATGTCCATCAATAACGGCATTCAGGGCTGGGCTACACTACCGGCCGTGCTGCCACAAGTTTCCAGGGCAACGGCCACACCCGGAGTCAACGATGAAGTGGGAACTTTGAAGAAATGACCAAAGTGAATGAATGGAAGCGCTGGCTCCGGAGGATAGGGTATCCGGAGCAGCCGCGGGCTGAAAGACGAATCCCGTCTGGGTTTGCAGCCCGGCAGGCGAACAACCCGGCTTCAAAGCCATCCACCATCAGAAATATCGGCTCGGGTGGGCTTTATTTGCTTACAGAAGAACGCTGGCCCCTTGGTGAGCTGATCCCGTTGACGCTGGAAGTGGAAGGTTCGCCGGAGAATCGTTCCGAGTATCAGATTGCAGTGCAGGCGCGGGTTGTTTGGCATGACGAAGATGGCGTCGGATTATCGTTTGTTTTGCCGACAGGCCTGGATCCAGACCTTTGGGATGTTCTGCTCAGGAACGTAATCGTTCTTACGGATCCGAAAGACGTCTTATACACGTTCAGGATGCTCCGAACGGTCCTGTTCCTGAGCCGGCTATGTGGGGCCGAAGCCAACGAAGCCATTCTCTTGCTTGGCGAAGAACTGGATCAGCCCGGAACCGAGAACGCTTTGGAGATTGCGCTCGGCGCGGAAAAGCTCCTGGCTTCCGAACCCGGCGCCGACAGGATGCGCGCTCATCCGCGCGTTGTCGCCAGCTTACTAAAATATGGGTCATGGGCGCACGACGATTTGACCAAGCAGTTATGGATAGGTCTGCTGGCCTCATCTTGCACCGTGGAAGGAATAGACGAATCCAATGCCGTCTTTGTCGATCTTCTCGTGCATGTTACACCGATCCAGAGCCGGATCTTCGTTACTGCGTGCAAGAAGGTAATGGAGGTAATGTCTGAAACTCGGGATCTTCCCTCGGTTCGAATCATCTTTACGCCAGAAGAGATGGTTCGACTTACTGGTATCTACGATCTGTCCAGGCTTGGTGTGGATATCGCATATTTATTTAATTCGGAATTACTTGAAAAAGTTTTCGATTTCACGTCTTACATTCCCACGGAAAGCTTTGACATCACTCCTTCTCGTCTAGGTCTGGAACTGTACAAACGCTGTCAAGGGCGTCGCACTCAGCCGCATTGAGCGCGGGATGTATCGGAGGGCGCCCAGCCCTTGCCGTAGCCTGACCGCTCCGCAGGAAATGAGTGAGCCCCGCTCGCGCCGCTTCCCGATCCGGTAGGCCTCGCCTAACCTCATGCTGCCAGGAAACAGAAGGTGCACCTCCAGAAAACAGAAGGTGCACCTCAATGATCTGCCGTTAGCCCACGGCGCGGAAGCGCACCCTGTGGTATTCCAGACCAAGCTCCCGGCAGATCGCGCAGTGCAGTCGAAGCTGGAAGCCGCGGTCAGCAAGGCGCTGACCGTGCCTGCCCGCTTAGTGACTGGCGGTAAGCGAGAAGGCGTCCACGTAGAAGTTCTCGGCCGTGCCGCCCGTGCTGCCAATTTCGAAGCCGTATTGGATCGCGGTGATCGTGGAGCTCGATGCCAGGTACCCATGGGTCCCCAGGTAGGCGAGCATGCCGTAGATGTCCACGGTCCCGGAGGAGACGCCAAAATTCGTAGAGGTGCCATTCGGTGGAACCCACTGGAAAACGAGCTCCGAACCCGCACCGCCGTTCCGACACAGGTTCCACTTATTTGTCGGGACGCCGTGCGACCCGCCGAAGCTGAGGTTAGTGGCCAGTACGGTCATGTATTTGGTGCACGCGCTGCGGTTGACGACCTGGTTCTGGATCATCACTTCATTGCCGTAACTGTTGAACCACATGTCGTAGCCGGAGTCTTCGATGGTGCCAGAGGTGGTTGGCACTGTGCTCACAAACGAGGAATACATGTAGGAGAAGCTGCTGATTGTGGGATTGGCGCTCGGCGACCAACTGCTGAACAGGATGTCCGTGTCGGGGTACGATTGCACGCCCGTATAGCCCGAGGCCATATTGGCCGTCACCCACCATCTTCCCTCGGAGACCGTGTACAGCGTCTGCGACCATCCGGTTTGAGGGTTCCAGACGTCGTTCTGGACATTGGAGTTGCCGCCGCCATTATCGGTGACGTCCGTGTCGTTGTACGGTCCGCAGATGCCGCTCGCGGAGGATGTGGAGCAAACGTATTGGCCCATAGCGAACGAGCTAGAGGCGAGAATAACCAGCGCCACTAGCACGGTGAGAGAGAAAGCAGATTTGTTTCTCACAGAGAAACCTCCTTTTCGTCATTGGGGATTTGCTTACAGCCATCAACCTCTAGATCGCCATCGACACAAATGTCAAGGGAAATGCGGCGTATTAACGAAAGAATCAAGTTACGGAGGGACAATGGGCCAAAGTAAGTAATCGGCAGTTACTAACTCGAAGATAACTGGGGCCAGCACGCGATACAAGCGCGGCCCGGCACAAAGTAAGACTAACGGTCATACTGAGTTACGGTGGTCCGCCGGCCAGAGGGAGGTACGAGCAACCCGGGATTTCTGGCCGTCTCCTGCAACTATGGCCATTTTGACACTATTTAAGGAAGCTTTTCCCCGATGAAAAAGCCACTTAGCGATTGTGCCCTGGCCAACACCTGCAGGAGACCCGCTATCGGGTCAGGCGCCGAGCGGCTTAAGGCATTTTTCCCAATCCTCAAGAGTGCTCAATGGTTNNTCAACTTTGCGGTCTTGAACCCCAATACACCATGGGGAGAAATGCGTTAGCCCGCCGGCCCTATTTTGCCGCCAACTGGCGCAGGACGTACAGCAGGATGCCGCCGTGCCGGTAATACTCGATCTCCTGCGGCGTATCGATACGCACCGTTGTGTTGAACTCGCTGACCTTGCCGTCGCTGCCGGTGGCTTTGACGCGGAGCGTGCGGCCGTTGGCGAAGCGGTCCTTGAGGAGCGCGGTGAGGCCGGGGAAATCGTAGATCTCCTCGCCGGTGAGGCCGAGGGACTCGACGTTCCGGCCTGATTCGAATTGCAGAGGAAGGATGCCCATGCCGACGAGGTTGGAGCGGTGAATGCGCTCGAAGCTTTCGGCGATGACGGCGCGGACGCCGAGGAGCTTAGGACCCTTGGCAGCCCAGTCGCGCGAGGAGCCGGAGCCGTACTCCTTGCCGGCGAGAATGATGAGCGGAACGCCGCGCTCGGCGTAGCGGACGCTGGCGTCGAAGATGGACATCTGCTCGCCTTCGGGCAGCAGGCGCGTGACGCCGCCTTCGGTGCCGGGAGCGAGCTTGTTGCGCAGGCGCACATTGGCGAAGGCGCCGCGCACCATGACTTCGTGGTTGCCGCGGCGCGAGCCGTAGGAGTTGAAGCCGGCGGGACGGACGCCGTGGGCAGATAGATATTGACCGGCGGGGCCGTTGGCCTTGACGGAGCCGGCGGGCGAGATGTGGTCGGTAGTCACGGAGTCACCGAGGACGGTGAGGACGCGCGCGCCAGTGATGTCGGTGGCGGGCGCGGGGGTCATGGTCATGCCGTCGAAGTAGGGCGCCTTGCGGATGTAGGTTGAATCGGGCTCCCACTGGTAGACGTCGCCTGTGGGGAAGCTGAGGCCCTGCCAACTGGCGTCGCCTTGTGTCACCGTGGCGTACTCCTTGCGGAAGCCTTCGCTCGAAACGGCGCGCTCGATGGCAGCCGAGACCTCGGCCTGCGTGGGCCAGATGTCGCGGAGGAAGACGGGCCTGCCGGATGGGTCGTTGCCGAGCGGGTCGGCGTCGAAGTTGTGGCCGATTTTTCCGGCGAGCGCGTAGGCGACGACGAGCGGCGGGGACATGAGGTAGTTGGCGCGGACATCGACGTTGACACGGCCTTCGAAGTTGCGATTGCCGCTGAGCACGCTGACGGCAACGAGGCCGTGGTCTTCTATAGATTTAGAAACGTCGGCGGGTAGCGGGCCTGAGTTGCCGATGCAGGTGGTACAACCGTAGCCGACGACGTTGAAGCGCAGCTTCTCAAGATAGGGAAGCAGGCCGGCCTTCTGGTAGTAGTCGGTGACGACGCGGGAGCCGGGAGCGAGCGAGGTCTTGACCCACGGCGGAACGGTGAGGCCTTTTTCGACGGCCTTCTTTGCAAGCAGGCCGGCGGCGATCATGACCGATGGGTTGGACGTGTTGGTGCAACTGGTGATGGCGGCAATGACGACCGAGCCGTGATCGAGATAGGGATCGGGATCGACGTTGAAGCGGGCTTTGATTGTGTTTTTGGCCACCGTGGAGGTGACGTGCATGGGAGCATTTCCGGCGACGGCGGAGTCGGTAATTGTTTGGCGCTGCCAGGCGGCGGCGGTGCGCGATCCAAGCGGTTTGGCGGTGGGCGCGAGCAGCGAAGGCAGTTGCTGGGCGAAGCTGGCGGCAGCGTCTTTGAGGAGCACGCGATCCTGCGGGCGGCGCGGCCCGGCGACGCTGGGCTCGACGGTGGAGAGATCGAGCTCAATGGATTGCGAATACTCGGCCTCGGGCGAGCCTGCGGCGTGAAAGAGTCCCTGCTCGCGGTAGTAGGCCTCGACGAGCGCGATCTGTTCTTCGCTGCGGCCAGTGAGGCGCAGGTAGCGGAGGGTCTCGGCGTCGACGGGAAAGATGCCGCAGGTGGCGCCGTATTCGGGCGCCATGTTGCCGATGGTGGCGCGGTCGGCCAGTGGCAGATCGGCGATACCGGGGCCGTAGAACTCAACGAACTTGCCGACGACACCGAGCTTGCGCAGAGCCTGCGTGACGGTGAGAACGAGATCGGTTGCCGTGGCGCCTTCGCGCAGCTTGCCGGTGAGTTTGTAGCCGACGACCTGCGGGATCAACATGCTCACGGGCTGGCCGAGCATGGCGGCCTCCGCCTCAATGCCGCCCACGCCCCAGCCGAGCACGCCGAGGCCGTTGATCATGGTGGTGTGGGAGTCGGTGCCGACGAGCGTGTCGGGGTACGCGGTCAGTTGCCCGTTGACCTCCGCAGTGAAGACCACGCGGGCGAGATATTCGAGATTGACCTGGTGGCAGATGCCCATGCCGGGCGGGACGGCGGAGAAGTTGCGAAAGGCGGACTGGCCCCACTTGAGGAAAGCGTAGCGCTCGCGGTTGCGCTGGAACTCGAGGAGCGAGTTCGCCGCGTAGGCAGAGGGCGTGCCGTATTCGTCAACCTGCACGGAGTGGTCGATGACGAGCTCGGCGGGGGTGAGGGGATTGACACGCTCGGGATTACCCCCGAGGGTCTTGATGGCGTCGCGCATGGCGGCGAGATCGACGACAGCGGGGACGCCGGTGAAGTCCTGCATGAGGACGCGGGCGGGCATGTAGGCGATTTCGCGGCTGGGCTGGGCTTTGGCGTCCCATCGGGCGAGGAATTCGATGTCGGCGGCGGTGACGTTGACGCCGTCTTCGCGGCGGAGGAGGTTTTCAAGCAGGATTTTAAGGCTGAAGGGAAGGCGCGCGAGGTTGAAGCCGCGGGCGGCGAGCGCCGGAAGACGATAGATGGTGTACGAACGGCTGCCGGAGGTGAGCATGGCGCGGCTATTGAAGCTGTTCATCGGAAGATCCTCTCAGCGGGGCTAGCGGAGTTAGC
>PMYE01000061.1 GCA_003171315.1 Acidobacteriaceae bacterium | reverse complement strand
CCTATATGTCGATACAACCTAAATGGAAGGGGGCAGCTCAGGCTCTTCAAATTCCTCGTTCAGCCACTTACTGAACGCCGCAAACTCCTCGTCGCGGCCGAGGAAGTCGCGCACCATTTCGCGCCCGGGCTTTGATCCGCCCTGTTCGAGCACTGCCTTGCGATAGCGCGCGCCGGCGTCGCAGCCCAGCAAATCCGCGGGATCGAACTGCCCGAAGAAATCGAGAGCGATCACCTTGTCGAACATGTAGGTGTAGTAGTTCGACGAGTAGCCGGTCAGGTGCCCAAAGCTCGCGTACATGCGGTTGCCTTCGAGCCACGCCCACGGCTGGAATTGCTTATAAAGTTCGCGCGTGACCAAGTCGGGATCGATGCCCGCGGGGTCCTGGTCGTGAAGGTTGAGCGAGAGCGTCGTGTAGTAGAGCTGCGTGCGAATCCAGTCCGCGCGCCCGAATGCGCCCGCCCGCTTCATGGTGCGGATCAGCTCCGCCGGCAGCACTTCGCCGGACTCGTAGTGGCGCGCGAAGGCCTGCAGCAGCTTCTCGTCGCGGAAGAACTCCTCAAGCATCTGCGAGGGCACCTCGATGAAATCGCCCTCCGTTGCAAACCCAGAAAGCCCCGCCCACTCCGTGTGCCCGCCGAGAATCGCGTGCATCAGGTGACCAAACTCGTGGAAGAACGTGACCACGTCGGAGTATTGCAGCAGCCCGGGATCGTTCGCATCGCTACCGGGGCCCCCAGCGGCGGGTCCATGCCGCTGGGGTGGATCGCCCGCCGGGAAGTTGCAGATCAGCGCCGCCTCAGGCAGCGCGCGCCCGCGCGCGCCGGTCACCACCGGCGCGGCAGAGAACCACTTGTCCTTGCCCTCGCGCGGATGCATGTCGAGATAGAACCGGCCCACGAGCCGCCCGTCCTCGAAGACCTCGAAGGAAGAAACCGCCGCATCCCAGGCCGTCGCATTCGACGGCCGGAACTCGACGTTGAACAGTTTCGCCGCCGTCTCCAGCACGCCAGCCTCCACACGCGCGTAGGGGAAATAGGGGCGCACCGATTGCGAATCGAAGTCGAACCGCGCGCGCCGGAACTGCTCGTACCAGTAGCCGCGGCTCACGATGTCGATCTCCTTGAGCTCCGGTTGCCGCTCGCGCGCGAATTCGAGCACCAGCCCGCGCTCGTGCTTTGCGCCCTCGCGGCTGGCCCCGTCTAATCTGGCTAAAAAGCCGCGCACATTCGCCGCCGACTCCATCATCTGGTCCGCGGTCGCCAGGTCGGCCCAACTGCGGAACCCGATCACGCTCGCAATCTCCTGCCGCGTGGCCAGCAGATCAAGAAGCAGTTGCCGGTTCGCCGGATACGCGCGCGTGTGGTACGCCAGAAACATTCGTCCGCGCAACGCCGCGCTCGACGCAAAAGTCATCACCGGCATCATGTCCGGCGGATCGGTGGTCAGCGTCACTCGGCTCCCGCCGTCTTCGCCTTTTAGCGCCGGGTGCCGCGCGATGTAGTCGGCGGGCAGGCCCTCCAGCTCCTCCGGCGCCGCCTCGATCGTCTTCGCGCCCTCCTGGATGTTGCGGCTGAACGCAAGCGAAAAGCCCGTGGCCTTGTCGTGCAGCGCGTGCAGACGGTCGCGCGTGGCCTGGTCCTTGTCCACGCCCGACAGCCGATAGCCGAGGAGCGTCCGCTCCACGTAGTGCTTGGTCGCCGGGCTCGCGCCGTCCAGCTTGATGGCTACGAGAGCGTCGTACACTTCGCGATTCAGGCTCAACGCGCTCCCCGCCATGGCCACGCGCTGCGCCTCCGCCTGCGCCTGGTCGCGCACGGCTTTGTCCGCGGCCACGGAGTTCAGGATGCCCGCTTGCGCGCCGGCCAGGTTCAGTTGCTCGATCGCCGAGTCGTACAGCGCCAGCGAATTCTCCGGCGTGCGCTCGCCCTCCACGGCCAGCAGCGCAGCCAATGCATTCTCATGCGCAGCCAGGCGCGCGCTCACCCATGCCGCGAGCGCCTCGGCCGATTGAGCGCCGCCCGCCTGCCACGCGTGCAGGTCATGGGTGGCAGCGGTGGAGAGCGTCTCAGGATTCATTGCGGGGAAATCCTCCGAACTTCTAGAGTAACAAGGCGATTCGCGCCGCCACGCCGCTTCCGCAGCCGCCACCAACCCATCCCGGCGAGAGCCGAGCTTGCCGGTAGGCTCCAAAGACGGGAGCGCCCCAGACCGGCTCAAACCGCGGAACGCCGCCAACCCCTCCCCAACGCATTTCTCCCAATGGTGTATCGGCATTCCAAACAGCCAAGTTGACGCGAACACCAGTGAGCGGCAACCTTCTCGACGGTTGGTACTTTTGAGGATTGGGAGAAATGCCTTAAGCCTGCCCAAAGCGCGCAGTTCGGCTCCGCCTCTACACCGATGAGCGGTATATCCGGAGGACCAAATTCCCTTAGTACGCGATATTTTCGTTGCACAACCGGCGAATCCCCTTTAACATGCGTCAGTTGAAGGAAATGCCTTTCGCGGTCGCCAACACGGTCGATTCGGTGCCCGCGCCGGCTTCGGTAGTGCCACGCCTGCGCGTGGGAAAGCTGTGCATCGCCGTCCAGGGCGCCACCCCTGCTGAGCTTCTTGCCCGCGCTGAGGCCGCCTTTAAAGACTCTGCTTTCATTGAGTTCCGGCTTGATTTCCTGGCCAAACCCGCCGCCGCGCTGCCCGAGCTTAAGACCTTCCTGGCCCGCCGGCGCGACATCACATCCATTGCCACCTGCCGCCGCAAGTCCTTTGGCGGCAAATTCACAGGGTCACTGAATTCCGAGCTGGACATCCTTCTCAAAGCCGCCCAAACCGGCTTTCACATCGTCGATCTCGAAGTCGAGTCGGCGGAGCAGTGTACCCGCCCGCAACTGGCCAAGTTCCGCGCTGCCCTCCGCGCCGCCGGCACGTCCCTCCTGATCAGTTCGCACGACTTCACCCGCACCCGCCGCCCGGAGGGCCTCAACCAAACCGCCCAGCGCATCGCCGCTTTCGAGCCCGCGTTCGTCAAGGTCGTCACCACGGCGCGCAGTTTGGCCGACAACCTCGCTGTCCTGCAGATGATCGAGGACCAGTCGCTCACCGCGCACGTGGTTGGTATCGCCATGGGCGAGGAGGGCCTCATCAGCCGCGTCCTCAGTCCGCGAGCCGGAGCCGCCTTCACGTTCGCCTCGTCCGCCGAGGGCGCTGAAACCGCTCCCGGCCAGGTCTCCGCGCGCACCCTCCTCGACGTCTACCGCCTGGAGCAGATTGACCAGGCAACCCGCATCTTCGGCGTGGCCGGCAATCCCATTGCCCACTCCCTTTCGCCGCTCATGCACTCCACGGCCTTCCGGCGCGAAAACGTCAACGCCGTCATGCTTCCGCTCAAGGTGCGCTCTCTCGACGACCTGCTCACCGTCGTCCGCGACCTGCCACTGGACGGCGTGGCCATCACCATGCCGCTCAAGCAGGAGGTTCTGCCGCACCTGGCCAACATGGACCCCCTCACCGCCCGCATTGGCGCCTGCAACACGCTGCGCACCGGCGCTGACGGCAAGCTCTACGGCTTCAATACCGATGTTGCCGGCGTGGTTCGCCCGCTGGAACGGCGCATGAATCTCCAGGGCGCACGCATCCTCGTCCTCGGCGCGGGCGGCGCGGCGCGTGCCGCGGTCTTCGGCCTCGTCGAGCAGGGCGCCGAGGTTTACATCGTCAATCGCACGCACCAGAAGGCCGTCGCTCTGGCGCGCAAGGCCAAGGCCCATGTCCTTCGCCAGAGCCTTCTGGCCAAGACCCGCTTCGACGCCATCGTCAACACCACGCCCTGCGGCATGGCCGGCATCAAGCAGCAGCTTCCCGTAAAGGAGAGCGAGCTCAACGCCTCGCTCATCTTCGACATGGTCTACACGCCGCTTGAGACTCCGCTGCTCGCGCTGGCCAAGGCGCGCGGCCTGGCCACCATCGGCGGCCTTGAGATGTTTGTCCAGCAGGGCGCGCGCCAATTCGAAATCTGGACCGGCAAGCCCGCTCCCGAATCCGAGATGCTCCACGTGGTCGAGCTCGAACTCCGCCGCCGCCCGCAGTAATCCGCCGCGTCGGTTCCGATTTTTTCGCGCAACGCCATCAGCCCAGGTAGTTGTGAACAGGCTTTAAGGCATTTCTCCCAATCCTATAGAGTGCTCAATGGTTCGAAGGTTGCCGCTCACTGGGGTTCGCGTCAACTTTGCGGCCTTGAACCCCTATACACCATTGGGAGAAATGCGTTAGTGAAGCCGCGGTGGAATTTCGCGGCAGAGGCAAGAAACCATGGGGCGAACCGCCTTATCGCACCCTCGCCCGCGGCGGCTTGCGCGTCAGGTGCCAGATGGCGAGCGCAAGAGCCAGAGCGCCGAGCCCAAAGGCCAGCACGGCCGTCTCGCCGCGATGAATCTGCCAGCCCTTCCACACGGCCAGGGCAGCGGCCACGAGCATCATGAAGCCTCGAAACCGGTTCATTCCCGCGCCTTTCTCTGCGATTCGTCTCCGCGCCGCCAGTCCCATTCATCCTAACCCTTGCCGCTGCCGGATTGACCCCCTGTCGAGGGAGTGCCTATGGTGGGTAGGTAATGCCAAGCCAAGAAAGGGATTCCTCCATGCCCGATGCTGTAGCAACCGCGCCCGCCGCGCCGCTGAAAAAGACCGCCCTGAATGCGACCCACAGGGCACTGAAAGCAAAGATGGTCGACTTTGGCGGATGGGACATGCCGGTCGAGTATCCGGGTCCTCCACCCCAGCGACCCCGGCTCTCCGAGCCACCCGTCGCCGGGGGCCCCGGATCCGGCGGAGGGCTGATCGCCGAGCACCTGGCGGTGCGCACCGGCGTGGGCCTGTTCGACGTGAGCCACATGGGCGAGATCCAGTTTCGCGGGCCGGGCGCGCTGGCCGCCGTCGAGCACATCGCCATGAACGACGCGGCGCGGCTGAAGGATGGGCAGGCGCACTACTCGGCGCTGCTTACGCCGCAGGGAACATTTGTGGACGACATCCTGGTGCACCGGCTGGGTGCGAACGATTATCTGCTGGTGGTGAACGCGGGCACCAAGGATAAGGACTTTGCCTGGATTCGCCAGCAGGTGGGCGATTGGCCGGGGATTCACGTGAACGACTACTCCAGCTATTACTCGCAACTGGCGCTGCAGGGGCCGCGCGCGCTGGAGACGCTGAGCAAACTGACCAAGGCGGACCTGGCGGCGATCAGAAATTATTGGTTCACGTGGGGAACCGTGGCCGGCATTCCCAACACGCTCATCGCACGGACTGGCTACTCGGGCGAGGACGGGTTCGAGGTGTACATTCCGTCGGACGAGGCGGCCACGTTGAAGATGTGGAACGCGCTGATGGAGGCGGGCGCTGAGTTCGGCATACGGCCGTGCGGGCTGGGCGCGCGCAACACGCTCAGGCTCGAGGCGGGGATGAGCCTCTACGGGCACGAGATCTCGGAGGAGATCAACGTGTTCGAGGCCGGGCTCGACCGCTGGCTGAAGCTCGACAAGGGTTCCTTTATTGGCCGGGACGCTTTGATGGCGGCGCAGGCAGCGGGAGGACCGAAGCGCAGGATTGTGGGGCTTGAGATGATCGAGCGGGGCATCGCGCGGGATGGGTACCAGGTGCTTTCGCTGGACGGCGAGCCGATCGGACAGGTGACGTCCGGGAGCCCCGCGCCGTTTTTGAAGACCAACATCGCGATGGCGCTGGTGCCCGCATCCGTGGCCGCCGGCGGAGCGGATGTGGTCGTGCAGTGCCGCGCGAATCGGGTGCGGGCCAGGCAGGTACCGCTGCCGTTCTACAAGCGAGCGAAGAAGTAGCGTTCCCTACAAGTCATCCTGAGCGACCCGCAGCGAAGCGAGGGGAGTCGAAGGACCCGCATTTTATCCACCTCACCCCGCCCTCGATTCTCCTTAGGCCGCTGCTGGTTTAAGATGTTCGCCATGCACCAGGGGTTCTGTTACACGTACATCGTGGCTAGCCGAAGCCTGACTCTATATATCGGTATGACCGGCAATCTGCACAAGCGCATCTTCGAGCATAAGAGGAAAATCTATGAGGGATTCTCAGCGACATATAACTGCAATCGGCTCGTATGGTTTGAGCGCTTTGCCGATCCGCGGCGAGCCATCGCAAGAGAGAAGCAGCTAAAGGGATGGACGCGAGCGAAGAAGATCGCGCTGATCACCAAAAGTAATCCTACTTGGATCGATTTAAGCGAACAGTGGTATACAACGGAGCAATTGGCTTAGGCGCCGGAGCAAATACAGGTCCTTCGACTGCGCAGGTCGCAAAAGGCGCGACCTGCTTCGCTCAGGATGACTGCGTTTTGGGGATCTTACGATTGCAAGGGCCTTTGGACTGCGGAGGCTGCGGTCAAGTTCCTCCACCGACAGGTCATAAAAACCGGAGCGTGGCGCTGCCCAAAAAATCGTCGCATCGGGAGCTCGCGGAAAAGAGCACCTGCAGGTGGAGCGATCGGCGGAATTTGCGACTCGCAGGTCGTCGAAATTCAGTGAAATCGTCGAAACTTCGGTTCGCGGCGCAGTTTTTCCGGCGCAGCAGGCGGATTTTTGGCGCCTGCGCGGGCCTTAGCAGACTGCTTTTGTCCTGAGGTAAGCCGCTGATCGGAAATAGGTTGCAGAGCGCGTAGGTCTATCGCAGGCGCGTGGCGGCGATACGCTAACGCATTTCTCCCAATGG
>PMYE01000050.1 GCA_003171315.1 Acidobacteriaceae bacterium | reverse complement strand
CGGCCTGAATCTGCGCATCGGTCAGTCCGGCCACCGGCTTCATCTTGCCGTGGCCGCTCTTCACCGTGGCCTCGACCTGCGCCACGGTCACAGCCTTCATGGCCGGATCGGAGACGGGCTTGATGCCCAGCATCTTGGCCATTCCCGCGCTGGGAGTGCCGGTCGGCCCATGGCACATGGCGCACTTGGACTTGAAAATTGCCGCGCCGTCTTCGGCAAAGCACATGGAGCCGGCCAGCAATGCCGCAGCAACTAGCACGATTCCGGAACGAAAGCTCATTGTCATTGCGAAACTCCTTCAGTGTGTTTTGGGGCCGTACGCGCTCTTGAGCGCTTACCGCGTGGTGATGGTTGACGCCGCCGCCGGACTTCCGGCCATTCCTTCTGCAATGGAAATGGTATCAGGAACCACCCAGCGCAAAACCGGCGCGACCGAGGCTTCAAGAGCGACGATCGCGCCGCTTTGTCCGGGCATCCACATCTGCTCCTGCTTCATGAACATCCGCTCTTGCTACTTCGCGAAGGTGCGGAAGTAGGCTACCGAGGCCTTGATCTCGGCGTCGGTAAGCTTGCCCTTGAACGCAGGCATCTTGCCCTTGCCGTTGGTTGTAACCGCAATCATTTGCGCCTCGGTCTGCGACTTGACTGCCGGATCGCTCACGGGCTTGACGCCCATCATCTTCGCGATGCCAGGGTTCGGCGTTCCCTCGGCTCCGTGACAGCTTTGGCACTTTGCCTTGTAGATCGCTTCCCCGGAAGACTGGGCAAAGCCCACCGCGCCAGCCATCATAACAACTGCTGCCAGTGCAACTGCAAATTGAATCGTCTTGCTCATGTTGCGACTCCTGTGTTTCTTTCCCGGCCAGTCTGCGCGCGGCAATCGCTGCCGCGTGCGGCTTTTTCCAGGAGGTTACTTACCGCGGTTGAGCCCGAAAGACATTTTCTTGTCCTTCAGCAGCTCCACCCCTTCGTTGACAGAAGCGGTAGTCAAACAAAGCTCTTCTAGCCGATTCGCCCCGGCGCCGGGGCGGCGGCGGTTAGAACTGATAATGCACTCCCAAAACCAGGCTGCTGGCGTGGAAGTTGCGCAGCGCGGTGAACCCATATACCGGGGTGCCCGCGGACATCGCGGTATTCGGCACAGAACTGCAAGCTACGACCGGCGCGGTGGTGCTGCCTAATGCAAGGGCGGGGTTGTCGTTGCAATACTGCGCGCCGGAAGGGCCACCCTCGCCATAACCGAAGAAGTTGTAATCGGCCTTCCAGATCAGCCCCGGACGCGACTCCCAGGAGAGGTTCAGGTAAGGAGACTGATAGGCGGACACCAGCGAACCATTGACGTCGCCGGCATCGGTGAAGAACCGGCTGCCATTGACGGAGCTGATGCGGTAGCCAAGGTTGGACTTGACCGTCTTGGTAGGCGCAAACATTAAGGCAGCTGATACGAACTGCGTGGGAGCGTCTTCGAAATCCTTGGCTGGCCCAAAGAGGGTGGTATTCGCTCCATGGCCGGCTGCGACGGCGCCGCAAAGGGTTCCGCTCTGGATAGCGGCGGCAGGCGCGACGGTGTGGCCCGGCATGACGCCGGCCGCGCCCTGGAAGCAGATGTTGTCCGCCATGTACACATCGCTATAGGAGTAGTTCAGATCGAGCCCGTAGCGATCGTTGGGGAACAGCTCGGAGCCGAAGCTCACCGACCGGGAGTGATCGACATGATCGAGCGGGCCGTAGTAGGCCGTGGTGTTGCCCGGGAAGTTCTGGTTGTTGTTGGTGTTGTTATGGCGCTCCAGGTCGTTGAAGACGCCGGAGACGGTGGCCCAGGACTTCGGCCGGTAGATGGTATGCACTCTGAAGTGCAGGAGCTGCCGGAATCCCATCGGAGTGAAGGCGTTGTCGTTGTACATGGCCTCGACGCTCCCGTTGAGGTTCCAGTTTTCTGTTGGACGCAGGGCGGCGTTGAAGATCCCACCGTTTTCGTGAATGGTCACCTCGCCTGAATTCGTATTGTTGGCCGGAATCGGAATATTGTGCGGTGAGGTTCCCTGGCCTTCGGAGATCAGGTGGTCCTGATAGCGCCAGGTTAGCGAGAAAGTGCTGCGCGGCGTCGCGTCCCAACTCACCGTGAAGTTGTTGGTGGTGAACCGCTGGCCGAAGTAGGCGGGCAGCGGCGATCCGATCCCGGGGCTACCCGAAAATGGCGCCGAGCCGCTGGTCACGGTCGCCGAGGTCGTTCCCGTGTAGTTGATGGTTTCCTCGCCCGCCGTCGTGGGCACCGTTACGGTCGTACCGCTGGTGAACACGGCCGTTCCCGGCTGGCGAACATTGGAGTAATTCACCTGGTCCTCGAGGCTGACCGTCTTCGACACTTGCCAGACGATGCCGAAATCAAAGGCCATCACCTCACGTTTCGCGGTGGCATTGGCCGCATAGTCGAGCTCGCGGCTGGCTTTGTCCAGGCCATGGAAGCTCTCGTAATAGTTGGGCAGGTTCATGTTCGCGTTGGTGTAGCGGACATCGCCGTTCATCGAGACATTCTTGATGCTCGAGCTCTGCAGCCGGAAGATCTCGCTTGGGAAGATTACGCGCGTCGGCTGGTATCGGACATAGCTGCTGATGACGTTGCACGCCGGATCGATGATTGGCAAGGCGCCACCGGGAGTGGCATAAAGTATCTTGGTCGAACTGATCATGCTGCTGCTGTTGCAGTTGCTGCTGGCGGCAAATGCGCCCGTGCTGCTGCTGTAGCCATACGGCACGAAGTTCTGATAACTGTCCAACAAAGCGACCTTGGTTCCGTCCAACTCCTGCACGGTAAAGTACTGGGGAGCCATGGTGAAGTAGGAGTCGCCCTTGTAGTGATCGATTTGCTGCTCATAGGTCAGCTTGGTGCCCCGCACCGGCTTCCAGTCGATCGCGCCCGTAAAATCGTCGGTACTGTTGCGCTGGTACTCCTGAAGCAGGACTTCGGATCCTGCCACCGAATTGCCGCTCGGGGTCAGGCTCGGTCCCTGGAAGATGTTCTGCGAATACGCGAAGCGGATCGTCACCTTCGACAGCGGAAGCACGGTCAGGTTGGTGTCCGTCATGTGGCGCACGGTGTTATACAGGAACGGCGATTGCATCACCTGCGGCCAGGCATACGGAGTCGTCGACCCGCTGATGGGAGTCGAATACCCGGTGGGGATACCCGGGTTGCCCAGCAGATCGTAGTCGAAGTACTGCCGGTCGCGGCGGAACATCCCCGAAAACTCATAGTATTTACTTTTTGAGAAGTCCAGCGTGGCGAGGTTGTTGGGATCGCCGCCGAAGCCGCTGGCAAAAACCCGTAAATCGTCGAGCGGAGCGTTCTTCGTGCCCGGCAGGGCATGCAGCTCGAAGGTTTCGCCAAGAACGCGCGGCCCCGATTGCAGGTTCACCATGGTGTCGTACATGGCGCCGCTGCCCGAGATGCCGGATATGCGCCCGCCGACATCGACGGACTCGTGGACCGAATATCCGCTGGGCACGCTCATCTGCGCCTCGGGCGCCGATGCCGGGGCGGCCGGATTTTGAGCCACAGCGATGCACGCCGCCGCCAGGAACATGGCCACCAGCATCCCCAGGAACATTGCCAACGATGGCTGTGGATTAAGAAGCCGAGAAAGCCAGCTTAGGTTCTTCATATGAAGCCTCACTTGAATAAAACTCGTTGCCGACATCGAGCCTTTGAAACCCCGTGCAAAACTGTTGTGGGAGCCGTGCCGCGCCGATGCGAAGATCGCGCGAAGCGCGGCTCCATCACTCCTATCTGAGAAACGCCGAATTGATGTTCGAGCCATGAATGTAGGTATGGCAGCTCGTGCACGGCACGCTATCCGACGATCCCTGTCCTTGACCATGAACCGTGCCGGCAGCTACCGCGCTATGGCACTGGTTGCACAGCACGTTGACGTTCGGCATGTTCAGCATCCGGGCGTTCACGGAACCGTGGGGCGAATGGCATGCCAGGCAGCCTTCCGCCTTGACCGGGGCGTGCTCGTAGACAAAAGGCCCACGCACGTCCGTGTGGCACTTGGTGCAGATCATGTTCTGATCGACCGTCGCTCTGAGGTTGTTGGGCTGGAAGGTGCCGTGAACGTCGTGACAGTCAGTGCACTTAACCACACCCTCGTTGACCGGGTGGTGGAACGGCATATCGAAGTTGGGCTTCACATCGCCATGGCACTGGAAGCAGAGCGCCGGCTGCGGAGCCTTGAGCAACGTCTCTGCCTTGCTGCCGTGGATGCTGTGGCAACCGATGCAGCTCAGGCCTGCCTTCGCGTGCGGCGAACGCTCGAAGTCAGGATGCGCGCCGACGTGGCACGTGAGGCACTTGGCGTCGACATCCTTGGCCGAGGCCTTGGCGGGATCGAAAATCTTGGTCACGTCGCCGCCGCCGGCTACGTGCTCGCTGCCCGGCCCGTGGCAGTTTTCGCAGGTCACGCCATTGGTGTTCCCGGGCATCAACGCCATCTTCGTATGAGGATTGGCGGCGAAACTCTTTGACGCCTCTTCGTGGCAGGTGGCGCAGGTTTCGGCGCCCACGAACTCGGCATGTCCGGCTGGCGTGGCCGGAGCGTCCTGAGCCTTGGCTCCCGCCGGCGGAGCAGCCAGCGCCGTTGCGCACATCATGCCGGCGCCCAGCAGTAACATCCCAAATACTCGCAGCCCCGGCCGTTTCCCGGGAACCGCACCGATCGGCAATCGCGTTACCGGCCCATCTGTATGCATGAAAATACCGCCTTGAAAAGAACTTGCTGGCACTACCTGAAACCTACCTTAGCAGCCATTTCGCGCCGAATGCGGTTGATCCTCCATGTATGTGAGCGTGAGCACTGTTACAACCGATTTCAGACACAACTCTGTGTGGAGCATCACCACATGCACGAAAGATTACGGTTTTGTCATGATTAAGAGCGGTGACATCCATCACACACTCATAGGCGTTGGATCACCAATCCCAACACGATGGCCTCGAAGGGCTTGTGGGCTTCGTGTCTCAAAGGGCACACCCCACTCCTCGCACACCCAAAATCATGCCATAGACGTGAGGCCCATCACATCCAAAGCCCCCAACCCTCAAGCAAACTTTTGGGTGGGTGCCTCTGTTCGCGGAAGACGGACGGGCATTTCGGCCTCAACCACGGGTCGCGAAAGCAGGAATACGGCTCAGGAAGAGGTTGAGGCGACGGACCGCATCGATATCGAGCGGAGCAAGACGATGGCGGACACACAGATTTCGATGGAGGAACAGACGCGACCGAGGCACGTGAGCCGTACCCCGCCCTTGGGCTGCGCGGCCTGTGCCAATCGTCGTCCCGGTTGGTTTTGCTCGCTCGGCAGCGCCGTCTTAGCCGATCTCGAGCTCGCCACCAGCACCATCTCGTTGCCCTCCCAGGCATCGCTCTTCGCTGAGGGCGAAGACGCCCGCTGCCTCTACCTCATCTGCAGCGGTTACCTCAAGCTGACCGCGGGCCGGTCAGAGGACCGGCACATGATTGTCCGAGTTGCCGGCCCCGGTTCCATGCTCGGCCTGTACGCGGTGCTCTCGCACGGCGTTTACGAGGTGTCTGCTGAATCATTAACCCCCGCCCAACTGCGCCCCGTTGAGCGCGAGCGGTTCCTCAACTTCCTGCGCAGCCACAAGGAAGCACAACTGCGCGCGGTGCAGTGCATTTGCCAGGAGTACCGTTTTGCGTTGCAGGATGCATGCCGTATCGCGCTGGCGGAAACCGTGGCCGCGCGCTTGGCGCGCCTGCTCCTGGAACTCGCGCACCAAATCGGCGAGCACACGGAAGGCGGCGAATACCGTTTCCCCCTGCTGCTTACCCATGAGGAGATGGCCTCGATGACCTGCACCACCCGCGAGACCGTCACCCGTACTCTCGGCCAGTTCCGCAAAGAAGGCTGGATCTCGATCGAAGACTCCAACGTCACCATTTATCACCCTGGCCGGCTCCAAGGCCTTCTTTAGATCCCTCCAAAGGCCCGAAGAGGCCCAACTTTTTCGCCCCCTACGGCCGAGTGGCGGGGTTCAACGAGCTATGATGCTTGTTAGGGGCTTCTGACCCGAGCGCTCTGCTTTCCCGGTTGGAGTTCGAACCGCGTATGAATCGCTTTCTTTTCTCCTTTCTTGCTGTAGTTCTCGTATGCTGCGCCGCAGCCGCCCAGAATCTCTCCTCCGATCCGGCAACGGGCGCTGCTTCGGCTGACGCCCAGCCGGGCGTGACCGAAACCGTCAGCCCCGAAATCGTGCAATTCCAGAAGATTGAGGACAGTTGGTCCGACGCCGTGAACCGGCACGACCAATACGGCCTGGAGTTGGTGCTTTCGCCGTTGTTCGTCGACGTCTCCGCCAGCGGCGACGTGACCACCCGTAACCAGCAGGTGGCGCAGGTGCTGAGCGGCGAGGACAAGACGCTGTATCTCGCGCAGAAGGTCGTCACCGTGCGCATGCTGGGCGATATCGCCGTGGCCAACGGCACTTACGCGTTGCATCACAAGGTCGGTTCCAGCCAGGTAGACGAAAAAGGGGTCTTTACGCACGTCTTCGAGCGTGTGCACGGCGGCTGGCTGTGCATCAATTCACAGCGCACCGTTTTGCGGCAGGATGCAAGCACGAAGAAGAAGGAGTCGTCGCCCGAAACGCCCTTCCACCTCCCCAACCCGTTCTCCAGGGGCGAAAAGGGGCCGCAGTAGCAGAGGGGCGGCGCCTGACCGCACCATCTGCAACTCAGCTCACTGGATTTGAGTACTTTTACATCGCCGCCAGCGCCTCGGCCTGGTTAGGAAACAGGTGCGCGTATTTGGTGATGCCCACCATGGTGAATACCTTGGTAAAGTGCGCCGAGAGGCCGAAGGCACACACCGTCTGTCCCGCATTTGAGGCTTGGATGAGCAGTTGGATCACCAGCGCGATGCCGCTTGAATTGATGTAGTCCACGCGCGTGAAGTCCAGCAGGATGAGCTTCGTTGTTTCCCTGGGCAGCGCCTCGTATGTGCCCAGGACCGCGTCCTTCGAGGTGCTGGCGATATCGCCCTCAAATCGCAGGACGGCTACCGGATAGCCGGAGGGGGACTTAAGCTGGTCAATACGCGACTTGGTTTCGCTCTGCACTTGTCGATTGCCTCCACTTTCCCTCTGGGCTGCAAGTTTCCGCTATCCCTCGTCCTTGTCCAGCCGGATCACCAGCCGGACATAGCTGCTATTCCCGTCCGAACCGGCCACCCACTCCGCCTCGTCCACCAGCGCCTGGATGAGAAACATCCCCATGCCGCGCGGGCCCTCCTCGCCGTGCATCTTGCGGTCGATGTCGGGCTTGGCCGGCAGCGTTTTGATGCCCGTGCCGTCGTCGATCACTTTCACTTCCAGCGCGTCTGTGCCGGCGCGCAGCACCACGCCCACCGACAGCTTTTCGTTCAACCGGTTGCCGTGCTCGATGGCGTTGATGCAGGCTTCGGCCACCGCCGTCTTAAGGTCCTCGATACGATCTTCGGGGAAGCCCATCAGCTTGGCCACCGCCGACGCCGTGCTCATGGCCACCTTTTCGTAGCCCATCCTGGTGGGCAGCCGTACCTCGACGGTGGTGGTTTTCGGCTCGCTCATTCCGGCATCTCCGACGAATCCGTGGCGCGGCACAGCGCCAATGCGGTCATGTCGTCTGCTTGCGGGCCGCCCTCGGCGAAAGCCTCGATGGCTGTCCACAGTGCATCGAGAATACCATCGGCCTTCCGCGCCGGACACGCAGAAAATTCATTCAAAAGCCTTTCCGGACCAAACTCCTCATCTCCCCTGAAGACCTCGGTCAGCCCGTCCGTGTAGAAGAGCAGGCGCGCTCCAGGCGCGAAGCCGCGCCGTTCGCCGGCATAGCGCATGCCCGGGAAAAGCCCCAGAGGCGTACCGGCCGCCTCAAACCGGTGCGGCGACGCGCCCGGCACGACAAGGAACCCCGGATTATGGCCCGCGTTCACCACCTCGATCTCGCTCGCCTCGGGATGCAGCCGGAGAAAGATCGCCGTGACGTAGCGGCGGCGCGCCTCTTCGCCTTCCTTCCAGTGGTGCTGGTTCATGCGCGTGGCCAGCTCGTCGAGCGGCATTCCCGTAGCCGCCATGCCGCGAAACGCGGCACGAAAGCTCGTGGACATGATGGCCGATGCGAGCCCTTTGCCGGCCACGTCGGCCACGGCCATCAGCAGGCTGCCGTCGGGTTGCTCCACGATATCGAGATAATCCCCGCCCACTTCGTAGCAGGTATCGGAGCGGAAGGCCACCGAGTAGCCCGGAATCGAGGGCAGCGCCTGCGGCAGCAGCGAGCGCTGAATCCTCCGCGCCGCGTCCAGGTCCTGCTGCACGCGCGCGTACTCCACGTTGCGCTTGTGGTTGCGCGCGTTCTCGAGCGCTACGGCGGCCTGCAGCGCCAGGCCCTCGAGAAAATCGGCTTCGGAGAGCGTCAATTCGCGCCCGCCCGGAGACGCGACGGCCAAATCGGTCATCTTCCGGCCGTCGCGGTCGGTCAGCGGGTAGATGAGCAATGGCTCGCCTGCGCCCGCCCCGCTGGCGCCGTCCTCCGGCATCTCGCCATACGCCAGGCCGGCGCCGGGAAACGCCGCACCGGCCATCTCCAGCTCGCGCACCACGATGCGCAGCACCTGCTCCAGCACTTCTTCTTCGCGGATGGTGGAGTGCACCTGGCGCGAGGCCTCAAGCAGCGCCTGCAGCCGCGCCACCTGCTGCTGCAATTCAATCGTCTCGCCGCCCGCCGCCAGCTGTGCGTCCAGCGCCATTGCGACCCCCGTGGAATCTCACTGTAGCATGGCGGAGGGCCGGCAGCAGCGACACGCTTGCCTGTGAGGCCGAACTAGAGCCGGGCCCGCGGTTGTGGCGCCAGGCACATCGTGTGGTATTGCCGAATCAATCCCGCAGCAGCGCTTCGCGGGGTTTCCCCTGAGTCCATATCGTCTGTTGCCACGGTTTTCCACCGCGTGTCTTCGTCCGATGCGTTGTTGCTTTTTCAGCCGGGGCGGCGCGAGCGGGGCTCGATTCTTCTATCTCATAGGGATGGCGCTTCAACGCCGACCGCATGGTGATGGATTACACGCTGAAGTGCTACGTGCCCGCGGCGGGCGGCACCTCGAGCGAAGTGCGCACGTTTGCGTAGGAACTTAAGAGCGCGGAGCCGGACTCACCACTCCCGGCGCACACCGAAGACATCAAGCTGCTGGTCGTTGCTCACTAAGGGAAGATCTTCGTGGATGGCTTGCGCGGCGAGCATCCGGTCAAAGGGGTCTTTGTGATCGGCAGGAAGGCGGCCGGCACGCAGCGCGTGTTCGGCGGAGATCGAGAGCAGGGCGTAACCGGCCGACGTCACTTTGGCAATGAAATCCTCGACAAGAACCTGGGCATGAGGAAGCTTGCCGAGGCGGTATTTGGTAGCGATCTCCCATGCCGAGGCGGCAGAGACCAGAATCTCGTTGGTGGGAGATTGAACGACCTTCCGCGCCCGGGCCGAAAGCAAATCCTTGCGAAATGCCGCCCACAAAAGAGCGTGCGTGTCGAGCAGGACTCTCATTCGCCCTCGCCGTTCCAGAGGCGAAGCTCGTCATCGGGCAGCGGATCGAAGAACTCGGGGCCGACATCGCCCATCCCCTCAAGAAATCCGAGGCGGCTGCTGGCCGAAACGGGACCCACTGGAACGAGGCGCACGATCGGCTTGCGTTCGCGGCCGGTGGTGATCTGGACGTCCTCTCCCTGGAGCGCACGCTGGACCAGCTTGGAGAGGTTTGTCTTGGCTTCGAAGATGGTGGCGGAGGGCATGGCTGTATCCTGCTAAGTTAGCTTAGCTAAAATAGCAGTATATGTCAAGACAATTGCTGGAAGGCTTGTTAAACCGCCTGAAAACCAAGAGGATAGGAGCAAGAATCAGCTCACAAGGACCATTCCTTTGAGCGATTCCTCATACGGCGCACGCAGCGCCCCGCGCTCGGTGATGATGGCGGTGATGTACTTCGCCGGGGTGACGTCGAAGGCCGGGTTGCAGATGCCAACGCCGTCGGGCGTGACCTGCTTGCCGGCGAAGTGCGTCACTTCCCGTGCCGGGCGCTCCTCAATGGGAATCGAATCGCCGGTCGCGGTCGCCAGATCGATGGTGGACCACGGCGCGGCCACGTAAAACGGGATGCCGTGCTCGCGCGCCAGGATGGCGACGTTGTAGGTTCCGATCTTGTTGGCGGTATCGCCGTTGGCGGCGATGCGATCCGCGCCCACGACCACCGCCTGAATCTTTCCCTGCCGCATCAGGCTGGCAGCCATGTTGTCGCAGATCACCGTGGTGGGAATGTGGTCGGCCATCAACTCCCACGCCGTAAGCCGCGCGCCCTGCAAAAACGGCCGCGTCTCGTCGGCATACACATGGATGCGCTTGCCCCGCTCCACCGCCGAGCGGATCACCCCCAGCGCCATCCCGTATCCACAGGAGGCTAGCGCTCCGGCGTTGCAGTGCGTCAGAACGCCGCCCTCATCGGGCATCATCTCCGCGCCAAACGCGCCCATCGCCTTGCACGCGGCGATGTCTTCCTTATACATCGCGTGCGCCTCGGCCAGAATCCTCTCCTGGATTTGGACAAGGGTTGCGCCGGAGGCCAGCAACCGGGCAAAAAGCGCCTTCATGCGGTCAATGGCCCAGAAAAGGTTGACCGCCGTGGGCCGCGTCGCCGCCAGCCGCGCGCAGATCTTTTCGAACTCCGGCGCAAACTCCTTGGACGTGGCCGCTTTGGTTTTTAATACGCCCAGCGCGACGCCGTAGGCCGCCGAAACGCCGATCGCCGGAGCGCCGCGTACCACCATGGTGACGATGACGTCAGCCACCTTTTCGTAGGTTGTGGCGAGCACGTACCTCTCTTCGAGCGGGAGCCTGGTCTGGTCGATGAAGCGGACGCCTTCCGGGGTCCATGTGAGGGTGGGAATCATGCACTTCCAGTGTAAATGGGCACTGCGTGCAGCAGCCTTTTGGACTGGCTTTTCTGGCAGGAGTAGCTGAAAACCTTTTCATTTTCCGCTGGACTCAGGCTGCCCCGCAACGTAAAGTGGTTGCGAACCATTCCATCTGATTTTTTGCATCCGGCGGAGGAAGAACTTTTTATGGCTACACGCTCCAATCCCGCGGCCGCGCCCGGCGCACTCAATTACACGGGGCCGTTCATTACGGTCGCTATTCTCTTTGGCATCTTCGGGTTCCTGACCAGCCTGAATAACGTGCTGGTGGCTAAGCTGGAGGCGGTCTTCCGGCTGGAGCACGGGCCGGCCATGCTGGCCACGGCAGCTTGGTTCCTCGCCTACCTAATTTTTTCTGTGCCCAGCGCCAAGGTGATTGAAGCCGTGGGCTACAAGCGCACCATGGTGATCTCGCTTTTCGTCATGGTGGCGGGCGCTCTGCTTTTCGTTCCGGCGGCCAACCGGGTCAGCTTCCCTTTGACGCTTTTCGCCATCTTCGTGCTCGCGTCAGGCGTCTGCGGGCTGCAGACCGCGGCCAATCCATACGTCTCGATCCTCGGCCCCGAGCACAGTGCCCCCGCTCGGCTCACGTTGGCGCAGGCTGTCAACTCCATCGGCTCGCTCGCGGGTCCTTTGGTGGCGGGCCGCTTCATCCTTTCCGATCTCAACAAGACCAGCAACTCCGCTGCGACCGCGCACATGCTGCAAGGGCCCTACATCGCGATTGCCGTAGCATTGCTGCTGCTGGGCTTCGCGGTGATGCTGATGCACCTGCCGGCCATCGCCATGACGCGCGAGTTCCGTCCCCCTGCCGGCGGCGGCCCGGTGCTCGAGCGCAACATCTGGACCTTTCCTCACACGGTGCTCGGCATGGTGGGTATCTTCTTCTATGTCGGGGTGGAGATTTCGCTGGTCTCGATCACGATTCAGTTCTGTCTCGGGCAGGGCATGTCGAAAGTGGAGACGGCCAGCCTGATGGTCAGCCTGTTTTACCTGGGCATGATGGTTGGCCGTTTGCTCGGCAGCGCCATCATGGTCTGGATCAAGGCGGGCAAACTGCTCGTCTTTCTGGGTCTCTGCGGCGTGGCCTTGCTGTGCGCCGCGATGATCACGCATGGAACGGTCGCCATCGCATGCCTTGTGCTTACCGGGCTTGCCTGCTCCATCATGTATCCAACCATCTTCGCGCTGGGCGTGGCGGAGCTGGGGCCGCTCACCAGCAAAGGCTCGGGCGTGCTCACCATCGGCAATGTCGGCGGAGCTGTTATTCCGCCTTTGTTTGGCCTGCTGGCAGACAAGACAAGCATTCAGCACGCCTTCATCATTCCCATCATCGGATATCTCTTCGTGGCCTACTACGGGCTGTGGGGGCACAAGCCCTCGCGCAAGGCAGCGGCGTAGGCGGCGTTCAGCGCGATTCGGTCAGGCCCTCCGGTACACGCCGAAGGGCTTGTTTTTTGGGACGCCATCGACGCGGAAGAACCCTGAGAAACCCCTGCAAACATCGCTGGTTCTGCGCGCAGGACCGCGTTCACCGTGTTTCAAAGCGGCACAAACTCGTGCATCGCATCGGAACAGCCATTGCCGCGCATTGCGACAGCCTTTGCCGGAAAGCGCAACACTCTGAATCGCGCTGCAACATCGGCGGCCGCAATCCAGCTTAAAAAATATGACTAAAGTTATTTCGGCCTGGACCGATGAATGGGGTGGATGCAAACAGGCCCACCCGGACGGGACGGCGGCTTCGGCAGACGAGCGAAGCGCCGGCGGATTGGAGGGCAGCAAGGCATCCGAGAAGGAGTTGATTCCCATGGCCCTCGGTGTTTTGAACAATCTGTCGGCAATCTATGCTGAGAATAATCTCAACAACACGAACGCCAGCCTGCAAACGGTGCTGCAGCAGATGTCGTCGGGGTCGCGGATCAACTCCGGAGCGGACGATGCGGCCGGTCTCTCGCTGGTGAACGGATTGGAGGCGAATTCGGTTGCGCTCACGCAGTCCGGAACCAACGCCACGGAGGGTGTGGGGCTGCTGCAGGTGGCCGACGGCGCGCTGTCGCAGGTGACGAGCCTGCTCGACCGCGCCGTGACGCTGGCTACCGAAGCCTCGAACGGCACCCTCAATTCGACTCAGGATGGCGCGGCGAACCAGGAGTACCAATCCATACTGGCCGAGATTACCAACATCGGATCGACCACCACCTTCAACCAGGAGCAGGTGTTCGGCGGCACGGTCGTGTCCATTTACACCGGCGACTCTTCGACGGAAGGTTCGTCGGTCGACGACCTGAATATTCACTCCCTGTCGTCTTCCGGCGTGGGGGACACCAACGGCTCGATGTCCTATAGCAACGGACAGAGCAACGTGTTCATCGACCTGTCAAAGGCCGGTGTTGATGCCACCCTCGGCGACGCCTTCGTCAATGCCACCACGACGCTCGATGTCAGTTACATGGCCACTGGAGCGGGCGGCGCCGTCACCACCGAACAAGCACAGATCAGCGTAGGCGGCGCTACCGGTTACGCGGATACGGTTGCGGGCATGATCAGCGCCATCAACAACGCCAACCTGGGCTTGACCGCTACCTTCTCCACCGCGGCGCAGGCTGGTAAACAGGCTGTCGCAGCGGGCGTCGGCACCGATACAGGCATTCAGCTCTCCGGCTCGGGCTCGGGCGTGGGCAGCGGCAACACTCCAGGCTCGCTCGGCTCTCTGGCGTTGCCCTTGACAGGCGCAGGGGCTGACGGTGATGTCCTCTCCGGCACGATCGCAGTCACGGATTCTTCGGGCGTGACGCACACTCTGAATCTGGGCACGGTGGGCCAAACCGACACCATTGCCAATCTGACCAACACCATCAACGCGGCCGGTTACGGCATCACGGCTACTTACACCCCTGGCGGCGTGGGCGTGGCTGCCAGCGTCTCATTTACCTCGGCTAGCTCCAAGACGGCCATTGCGCCCAGCAATGTTGAGGATACGACCGACGCCAATACAGCGGCGACCTGGACTCCGGCGGCTGCGTTTTACAGCATCGGCGTGACAAACCCCGCCGGCGCAACCACCATTGAGGATGCGGCAACAGGGCAGGCAGTGAGTTCTCTGCTTACCGCCGACCCCAACGGCCAGGGCGGGATCGCGACCATGAGCTACTCCGACAGCGCAGGCGAGGACCTGAGCAACACCTGCCTTACCGACCAGGCAAACGCTCAATCCGCGCTGAACCTGCTCAATCTGGCCATCAGCGACGTGGCCGCGCAGGACGGCTACATCGGCGCCCAGATCAATACCCTCAACTCCCTCAGCCAGGTGATGCGCACACAACAGGAGAACGTGGTTTCGGCGCAAAACGCGATCCAGGCTACCGACTATGCGGCGGCCACCTCGAACATGTCGAAGTACGAGATTCTGAGCCAGACCGGCATTGCGGCACTGGCGCAGGCCAACCAGGTGCAGCAGGAAGTGACTAAGCTCCTGCAGTAAGTAGCAAAGTTTCGTAAAACTGCACTACCTTCAAGACAACCCAGGGACAGGGCGGCGGCAGGGCGCAAGCTTTGCCGCCCTTTTTTTGAAGCATAGACGTCACGGTTCGTGAAGAACTACGCGTCGATATCGAGCCTTCAGAGAAAGGGATTCCGGACCTGGAGGCTTCCGAACCGCCGGCCGTGCTGGAGATCCTCGGAAAAAAGGATCCCGCACCGAGCCTGGATGGCTGCGGAGACGATCAGGGAGTCGTACCAGGAGAGCCCGCTTTGAGAGTGCAGAACCAATGCCTCCGCGTAGAGAGCCTGCGACGAATGCACGGCAAGCAGCGGGCGAAACACCGCGATCAGGTATTGCCCGGCGTCCGCCGCCTGCATGGGTTGGGAGAACCGTTTCAGTGCGACGTTGAAGAACTCCTGTACGACCTGATAGCTGATGACTCCCTTTTGCGTCGTCAGCGCATCGCGGATGAGTTGCGCGGCTTTCCGGGCCTTCGCGGGCGCGCTTCGATCGAACGAGTAGACGAAAATATTCGTATCGAGGAAGAATCTATCGCTCATTCAATTCTTCCCTGCTGAAGCGCCGGCCGGCATCGACGTTCCGTAATCGCTGCATCAGCGCATCGAATCCCTGGGCGTCTCCGGCGCTTTGCGTGAATTGCGCAAGCCATTCCCGGAATGCTTCGTTCAGAGTTCTGCGCTGCTCCCGCGCGAGCAAGCGCGCCCGCTCAATCAGGTCCTCGTCGGCGCTCAGGGTGATGTTCTTCATACGGGAATAGTGTACACTACTTTCGTGTACTTGACAAGGCCATCAGCAGAGGCTCTCCCGGCGAGCGCCCGGTCCTTGCGGCTTCTTTCTGACGCAAAGATGGGAGACGAGATTTTAATCGACACTGGGCAGATTCGGATTCAGCACCACTATATCTTGTAACCTAGAAAACGCAGACCTGCGTTGATGTTTTCATTACGCAAGGGAAACCGTTTTGGGTCGTAATAACCAAGTGTCTCCTGGATCGCTGACTTTCCAAAGCCGTACAACGTCTCACGGCACCTGTTCATTCTGAGCTTCAGATCTGCTGAGCTGTGGATCAATTCAAACCACGCCTTCCGAATCGTGTCCGGCTTATTCCCTTTTAGAAACCTTGCCTTAGCCAACTCAAGGGCTCCAAAGCAATTCAAACTCCCGGCGACAACCTCAATCTCGGTCGCAGTGAGATTCGGGATTTTCGACTTCGCAAGGAGCCGCCTGATCTCTCGTGAGTGCTTTAGGTGAACCGTGGCTTGTGAACCTGCCTTGCGGTAACGCGTACGATACTTCTTGATTTCTCGAATACGGTCGCTTTCAGAAAGAGAGCGCGCCGACTTCTCCTTGTATGCTAAGGACGGCTTCGCGGGATCATCATGGAATAGGTAGTTCAGGAATTTGTCGGTTTCAAAAAACAGCGGAAGTTTCGGATAATCGCGTCCGCCAGCTTGCAGGTAAGCAGCAACAAAATCGCTGTAAACTTCAAGAAAATGGGGATAGTCGGCGAACTCCCGCGTTCCCTTCGTAGACACCGAGGGAGCGACTGGAAGCGCATACAATTTGGTCAGCCCGGTTCCGTGGATACGCTCGTCGATATTTCTGTTCCACGAATTTGCGAATTCGATCGATTCCAGGTCGACACTTTCGGCGGAATTCCAAAGGGATTCATAAAACGCCACGAGGTACTGCGCGTGTTTCCCGGTCAGCACACGGCCCGCTTCATATCTCCTTGTGAAAGCCGTCTCCGTCAGGTTGGCCGACGTGAGCAGCACGCTATCATCCGCGATATAAAGTTTGGCGTGGACGCCTTTCAAAGAACGGATGGAATGATGGGCCTCGAAGCGCTCAAGCGTATCGCGCGCGAGAATCCCGCTGTCCTTATCCGTCAGCAGCCTTACATCGACCTTTTGCCAAGCGTCGCCTAGAATCCGCCGCACAGCTCTCCACGATCCGATGTACGGCGACACGATCCATAAACGCTTTTTGGCGGAATCCGCCAGCGCGCGGAGGTCTTTGGCTAACGGCGAGACTTTGAACGTGGTCATGGGTAGCTCTCCGAAATTTTAAGAGGCGGTTATTGCTTTCACCACTCCCCCGCCGCTAGGTACTCGTCGATCGCCTTCGCTGCTTTTCGCCCCGCGCCCATGGCCAGGATCACCGTCGCACCGCCGGTCACAATGTCGCCGCCGGCAAAGACGCCCCGCTTACTCGTCCGCATGGTTTCGGGATCGGCCACGATGTAGTTCTTCGCATTGGTCTTCAGATCGGGCGCCGAGCTCTGAACGGTAGGATTGGCGTTCGTGCCTACGCCGATGATGGCCACGTTGACCGGCAGAACGAACTCCGACCCTGCGATCGGCACTGGGCGACGGCGGCCGTCGGCGTCGGGCTCGCCCAGTTCCATGCGCACGCAGCGCGCCCCGGTCAGCCAGCCGTTTTCATCGCCCAGGAACTCGACCGGATTGGTCAACATGCGGAATTCGATGCCCTCCTCGCGTGCGTGACCGACCTCTTCGGCGCGGGCGGGCATCTCGGCCTCCGAACGGCGGTAGACGAGCGTGGCCGTTTTCGCGCCCAGCCGCCGCGCCGTGCGCACGGCGTCCATGGCCGTGTTGCCGCCGCCCACCACGATCACATCGCGATCGCGGCAGTCGTAGATCGGCTCGTCGAATTCCGGAAATTTATAGGCGCGCATCAGGTTGGTGCGGGTGAGGAACTCGTTGGCCGAGTACACGCCGTTCAGGTGCTCGCCCGGCACGCCAAGAAACACCGGCAGCCCCGCGCCGGTGGCCACAAAGATCGCGTCGTAGCCTTCCACTCGCATCAGCTCGTCGAGCGTCACGCTCTTGCCCACGACGACGTTGGTCTCGAACTCCACGCCCATACGGCGCAGGTTGTCCACTTCTTCCTTCACGATCGCTTTTGGCAGCCGGAACTCCGGGATGCCGTAGACCAGCACGCCGCCCAGCTCGTGCAGCGCCTCAAAGACGCGCACGCTATGGCCCTTCTGGACCAGGTCGCCCGCCGCCGACAGCCCCGCCGGGCCGCTGCCCACGATGGCCACGCTTTTGCCCGTGGGCGGCGCGATGTGCGGCAATCCAAGCTGCCCGTTCTCGCGCTCGTAGTCGGCGATGAACCGCTCCAGGTTGCCGATCGCCACCGGCTGGCCCTTCTTGCCTACGACGCAGCCGCCTTCGCACTGGCTCTCCTGCGGACACACGCGGCCGGTGATGGCGGGCAGGGCGTTATCCTCGCGCATCTTTCTGGCCGCGGCCAGAAAATCTCCCGCGTAAATCAGCGCCATAACTTCCTTGATCTTGACGCCCACCGGGCAATCGGTCTGGCAGCCGGGCTTGGCGCAGGCGATGCACCGTGTGGCTTCCGTCACGGCGCCGGCAGCGGCCAGCCCCTGGTTGACTTCCTCAAAGTTGCGCGCGCGGTCCTCGGGGTCCAACTCCGGCATGTGCACGCGCGGAATCCGCATCCGCTCCTTAAGAGGAAGGGTATTGACGGGAAGCGGCGGCGTGTCAGGCATGTCGCTTCTCCTCTTCGGCAACGTGGACGGCCTCAGGCTTTCCATGCGTCTCGTCCTTCTCGCGCATTTCGAGCCGTGCGTGCAACTGCGCCGTTTCTTTTTCTTTTGCGGCCAGGCCGTCGCGCAGCGCGGCGAGCTCCTCCCGCTTATGCTGCTCGAACGCTTTCAGCGACCGGCACTCCTGGCTGCGGTACATGGCGTTGCGCTGCATCAGCACTTCAAAGTTCACCAGTGTGGCATCGAACTCCGGCCCGTCCACGCAGGCAAACTTGCTCTGGTTGCCGAGCAGCACGCGGCAGCCGCCGCACATGCCCGTGCCGTCCACCATGATGGAGTTCAGGCTGACCATGGTCTTGATGCCAAGCGGCGCGGTAATCTTGGCCACGGCGCGCATCATCGGCACTGGCCCCACGGCGAGCACAAAGTCGAGCTTGCGCCCGGCAGCGAGCAATTCGTCGAGCTTTTTCGTCACCAGGCCCGGCTCGCCGTAACTGCCGTCGTCGGTCAGGATGTAGGCCTCGTGGCTTGCCGCGCGCACCTCGTCTTCAAAGACCACCATCTCTTTGCTGCGCGCGCCTTCGATAAAGATGACGTGATTGCCGGCGTCCTTCAGCGCCTTGGCCGTGGGCAGCGCCATAGCCGTGCCTACGCTTCCGGCCACAATCGCGGCCGTGCCGTAGTTCCTGATCTCGGAGTGCCGGCCCAGTGGACCGACGACGTCGAGAATCGAGTCCCCCGCCTCAAGGCAGTTGAGCAGCGACGTGGTCTTGCCCACGGCTTGCACCGCGATGGTGATGGTGCCTGCCGCCGGATCGGCGCTCTTGATGGTGAGCGGAATGCGCTCGCCCTGCTGGTGAAGCCGCAGGATGACGAACTGCCCCGGCCGCTGCTTGCGCGCGATGCGCGGCGCCTTGACGGTAAACTGCCGGATGTTGAGGCCGACAGTGCGGGCTTCTACGATCCTGTACATGACGGAACTCGTCCTCCGTTTCGACCCTTCCGCGCAGGAACGGGAGCGCGGGTTCCGGGCAAGAGCCGCCTCGCACAGGGTCCATGGGACACCGGCGCTCCGGCGCGTAGATCGCCCCGCGTTCTTCGTTCAGCCTTGATTATTCAGGAATTGCGGCCTTTGGCTTGTGACGCAAGTCACGCGCCGGATGCGCTCCGGCCAGCTGGCCGAATGACCAAGAAGCTTACCCCTGCCGCGCCTTCCAAAGCAGATACAGCCCCCAGGCCGCCAGCGTGCAATCGTCGCGGATGGTTCCATCGAGCATCATGCGTTCGAATTCCGCGATGGGCACGGAACGGACCACGAGATCGTGCTCTTCGGCGTCGGGATTCTTCTCGGTGGGCGTAAGGCCCGTGGCCAGGAACACGTGTTCGCGCTGCCGTGTGAAGCCGTAGGCGATCCACAGCGTTCCCAGCTTGGTCATCTGCGCGGCGTCCAGCCCCAGCTCTTCCCTGAGCTCGCCGCGCGCCAGCTCTTCGGCATTCTCGATTTTCTTCTCCCAACCACCCTGGGGCAGTTCCAGCGCCCGCTCCTGAATCGTGTAGCGGAACTGCTCCACCAGCCAGATGCGTCCGTTGTCGATGGGCAGGATGATGGCGCAATCTTCCTTCTCCACGACGCCGTAAATGCCCTTTTCGCCGTTCGAGCGCAGGATCTCGTCCTCGCGCACGCGCAGCCAGTGGTTACGGTAGACTTCGCGGCTCGCGAGCGTAGTAATGGTGCGGCCGGAGCTGGGGCCACCGCTGCGATCGACCGGGTGCATCGAGCCTCCTTGCGAGTTTCGCGCGTGACCGCGCTGCGCGAATGCGCCTAGCAATTCACCACCACAGCCGAGCAGCCGGGATGCGCCGGTCTCCATTGCACCAGGAACTCGGTCACGGCCGAGGACTCCATGCGGCGCATGGCCTCAAACTCGCCATTCTTCTGGCTGTAGAGGAGCTCGCCGTGCTCGCTCAGGACGGCCAGCGCGGGCACGCCTCTTTTGAGCGGAATTCCGTACTTCCCGGCGAGGTCAAGGTTTGCGTCCATGTACCCGACATTGACGTGCACGAGCACAAAGTTCGCATCGAGCAGCGGCTTGTTTTGGGCATCGTGGAAGTAGAGATCCAACACCTGGCAGTCTCCGCACCAGTTGCCGCCAAAATCCAGAAGAATGCGCCGATGGGTGGCCGCGGCTGTCTTCAGTGCGGCGGCAAGATCGGCCCTGGCCTGTGCCGGAGGGGGATAAATGTCGCGCCCGGCCGAGTTCGCCGTGCCGCAGGCGAGCGCCAGCATCCCCGCCAAGGCTAATAGCTTGCGTGTTTTCATCGGGAAGGCCCCCTGTTCCCAGTCTGCCACAATCGCCCATTGCCGAGCATTTGGCTTAGCTTTTGTGCGACAATAGCGGTTAGAAGAAGCGCGCGGTGCATGTAGGAGCGCGCGGAGGAATATCCATGGGCGATCTACTTCAGCCTTGGCACATCATCGTGCTGGCCGTGGTTGCGTTTTTGCTGTTCGGGGCCAAGCGGCTGCCGGAGCTGGGTAAAGGATTGGGCGAGGGGTTGAAGGGCTTCCGCGAAGGCATTCGCGGCATCACCGATCCGCCACCGCCGGCGCCGCCGGTCCAGCAACAGAACACCGCTCCCCCGCCTGCTGCGTCGAACGCGCCGGTCGAGCCCAAGCAGGGCTGACCGCACAGCAGCGCGCGGCGATTTCAGCCTCAGGTGCGCTGTGCTCCGTTTGTGTTGTGGGGCGCCATAATTTCCAGCGAAAGTGAAAAGCCTGTGCCGTAGCACAGGCTTTCGTGTTTTACGGCGGTTCTCCTACAACTATGAGCCATTTCGGACACAATTCAAGGTGGCTTTTTCTTGANNTAGCGATTGTGCCTTGGTCACCACCTGCAGGAGACCCGCTATAGCGGCAGTAGAAAAACGGCGAGGCTTACTTGTAATCCTGCGCCGAGGGATAGTAGCCCGGCTTGGCGATTACCGTAAGGTTGGGGCGGTCGACGAGAACCGTAATTTTGCGGTACTTGCCGTCGTAGATCGATTCGTGGCTGAGGTAGCCCAGCGTGTACTGGTCGCGAGCCTCCTCGGCAATCTTGGCGTAGCTCCTCTCAATGCCGTTCACGCCGCCCTCGGCGTAATAATCGCCTCCCGTATTGACGGTGTACTTGTAAAGAATGTTGTCGTACATGGTGAAGGGCAGATGAAAGCGGTCGATCCACTCTTCGCCCCAGCGCGCCGAGTCGCCAACCAGCGTGGCGTAGACGGCAATTTTGTTGGTTTGCAGGTAGCGCACCACCTCTTTCCAGGTGGCCCTGCTGCCATATTCCTTGCCGTCAGAGATGACGAAGATCATGCGCCGCCGCTCCTTCGGCCGCGTGGAAAGCTCCTTGGCCGCCTGCAGGATCGCGTCGTTGAGGGTGTGAATCTCTTTGGGGATCGTGATAAAGCTGCTATTCCCCGTGGAGCGCCCGGGCTGCAGGTTGGGGTCCACGCAATTGCCGTTCTGATAAATGCTGCAGCCGGCTAGCGGGCCGCTGTTGATGGGCACCATGGGGTCGCTTCCCGTGGCCTGCGCCAGCGCAAGCACCGCGGGCAGGCGGGAGCCCTGCGCGCCGGTAAAGCCCGTCCACTCCTTGGCTCCGTTGGTGTAGGTAAAGACTGCGGCCTCGTCATAGGGCGCCAGCGCGCCCTGGATGGAGCCCATGGATCGGTTCACCTCGTCCATGACATTCGAGGGCAGGGTCTGGTCGATGACGAAGGCGATCGAGAGCGGTTCGGGGTCCACGCTGAAGAGATTCAGGTGCACGCGCGTGTTGTTCTCGTAGACCGTAAAGTCCCGCCAGGTGAGCCCGGCCACCAGATTTCCTTTGGCGCCCTTCACCGTGACCGGAACCTGGACGAAGTTCACCTGCACGACGTATCTGGCCAGCGCTCCGTTGCCTTCTTCGGGAGGAACGGCCTGGACGTCCTGTGGGGGAGCGGCTGGCTCGCTTGAGGGCGTGGGCGGTTGAGCGGGTTCGGCCTGCGGTTGGCCTGTGGTGGAGGATGAGTTGGGATTGGTTGGCGCTTCCGCCGAGCCGATTCCGGGCGTGATCCCCCCGTTGACATCCGGGAGCGGTGCAGGCGCCTGCGGAGTGGGCGCGTTGGGAATAGAGGTTTGCTGCTGTTGGGCCAGAACCCCAGAAACCAAAACCAGGCCCACGCTGAGAAGCCCCGCCGCCGCAATGGCCTGCCACCCTTTCACCGTGAATTCATCCTCCCTTCGGCCCTTCCAGCACACCGCCGGACCGGGCGACAGACGCCCAAAAGGCCGTAGCCAACAGACTATCAGACGCCGCGGAGGCGCGCAGGTTGTCTGCCGGCGCGGAAACAATCGCGATATGCTTTCTTAGATGTTCTGTTTTCGTCTAACGGGGCAGAATGCGCTATGGGGTTGGAATGGCCGTCCTTTTGGTTGGCCTGCCGGTGTTGCCGGCGGCGTGGGCCCAGCTTGCGCCTTCCCCCGATGCGCCTCCGGTGAGCACGGCGCCGGCCCCTCCACCCGATGAAACGCCGGTAGCGACCTTCAAGCAGACCGTGAACCTGGTCGACCTGTTCTTCACCGTCAAAGACAAGAGCGGCAACCTGGTTCCGCATCTCACTCGCAATCAGTGCACCGTAATGGAAGACAAGGCGCCGCAGACGCTGAAAAGCTTTGTGGCCGAGACCAACCAGCCCCTCACGCTGGGCATTCTGCTGGACACTTCGGGTAGCCAGCAGCGCGTGCTGCCCCTGGAGCAGGAAGCCGGCAGCCAGTTTCTGGAGCAGGTGTTGCGCTCCAAGGACGAGGCCTTTCTGCTGTCGTTCGACGTGAATGTGGACCTGCTGCAGGACTTCACCAACAGTCCGCACATGCTGGCGCGCGCCATGGACAAAGCGCAGATCAACACCGCCGGCGGCAACGGTTCAGGCATTCCCGGCCTCGGCGGCGGGCCAGTCCCTACCGTTGGCGATCCCAAAGGTACGCTGCTCTACGATGCCATTTACCTGGCTGCCACCGAGAAGCTCAACCAGGAGACCGGCCGCAAGGCCATGATCGTTCTGACCGACGGCGAGGATGAGGGCAGCCGCACCAAAATCGGCGAGGCCATCGCTGCCGCGCAAAGGAGCAACGTCATCGTCTACGTCATCCTGATCGCCGACCGCGTCATGTACTGGAGCCAGGGCGAAGGCTATTTCGGCTACGGGTATGCCAAGAAGATCTCGGACGAGACCGGCGGACGGCTGATCGACGTGGGCAACAACGGCGCCAAGCTCCAGGCGGCCTTTCAGCAGATCCAGGACGAGCTGCGAACCCAGTACCAGGCCAGTTACACCCCCAGTAACGAAAAACAGGACGGCGCCTTCCGCCGCATTGCGGTCGACTGCCGCGGCGACAATGGAGACAATCTGAAGGTGCAGGTTCGCAAGGGCTACTACGCCCCGTCGCCGGGAAATTAAAGCCTTCTCCGCAGCCGCAAAACGGGCAAAGCGCGGGCCAGAAGCTGGGAACCGTGAGCTTGGTTCCGCAGGGCTCCTGCTCTGTCTCGTTTTCAGACAGTCCGTTACCTAAGTTCAGCCAATCTGTAATCTGGCGCAAATGACGGCTGGTCGGTAGTATCGGCGCAAGAGGGAAAAACTTGAGGCCGGAGACGACGAATTCTTCGGCCTCAGGCATTCCCGCTCCGAGGTGCTTGCCATGGCCCTTTCTTGCACCACCCAGGAAGGCTTCGAGATCAGCCCCCGCTTTCGGCAAACGGTGGAGGAGCGTATTGCGCGCCTGGAACGAGACGCCGATTCCGACGAAGCAAAACTGGACCGCCTGGACGATATCGACCATATTCGCCGGCAGATGCGCCTCGTGGCCGTTCAACGCGCCGAGGCCTTGCGCATGCGCCTCTTCCTCGATCGTGCGAAAACTCGCCTGCCTCGCCCTCTCATCGAGATCTAAAGGCAGTTGTCAGCGCTCAGTGATCCGTGCGTTCTTGCTCCGGAGCGACTCGCTTGTGTACTTCTGCGTCAGGGCGTGGAGATCCGCTGGCCTGGCGATCTTTTCCTGACGGCGCAAAAGGAATCCGCAAGCACCCTGGATGTGCGCGTGGCGGGCAGCACCGTTCTTGTGGCAACGGGACAGCTTTTCCTGCCGCGATGCACATGCTTTCAACAGAAATTCAACTTCGCAAGTGACAGCGGGTGTTCACGCTAACCGTTTTCCACTTGTTACACGCGGATTTTCATCCCGGTATTCGCTTCGTGTTCCCTCTTTTCACCAGCGGCCGGGACTCGTACTCTTTCGATTCGTTGCAGACAATTTCCAGGCGCGTCATCGAGGAAGTTGTGTGACACGCCAAAACGCAGTGCGCTTGACTGCGAAGCAGGGCCGGGCCGTGGGGGGGTTCGTGCCGGGTGCGGGGTTGTGCGAACCGCCGAATCCGCCAGGGTTGCGGGCGTTCGCGCCGGGCAAGCCGGAGATGAAGATCCAAAGACTGGTGCCTTCCTTGCGGCTGTCGGCCGAGTATCTGGACACAGAAGCTCGCCTCGGCGGAGGGGAATGATGTTCGCAATGGGTTTATGAATTTGAAGTGAGGAGTTGTTCCCATATCATGCGTCCAAAGAAAGTAATCCTTTGTGTTGACGATAACGAGCAGGAGCTCGCGGTGATGCGGTTCATGCTGGCCACCAACGGTTATCGTGTGCTCGCCGCCCTGAGTGGCCAGGAGGCCATTGCTGTTTTTGCCACTGCGCCGCAAATTGACTTGGTTCTAGCCGACGCCCATATGCCTCAGATGAGCGGAGTGCAGCTTGCGGAACGGCTGAAACGCATGAGGTCCTACGTGCCCCTGATCCTGCTCGGCGATGCGCAAGCCGGGGCGCCCTCTGGGTCCGGAGATCTCCACGTGGCCGATGCGGTGTTGGCCAGGAAGAGCTGCTCTTCGCAGGAGCTGCTGGAGCGCATCAAAGTGATGAGCGCGCGCAAGCGCGGTCCGCGCAAGGGCGCGCAGCGCATGCCGCAGGTTGAGGAGTTAGCCGCGGCCTCGTGATAGAAGCGGGGATCGGAGGTCGCAGTTCAGGGATTGGAATGAAGTGACCTCAGTTTTCCGATCTGCGTCTTGCTCCCGCCCCTGGCGGCAGGCAGCGCTCAAATCCCCTGGCCGGGATCTTGTCCCTGCCGTCTGAGCCCTCGTCTCTGAACCATGGTCCCCGATCCCCACTTGACGATAGTGCGCGGCTATGCACATACTCGCCATCGGTGCCCTAGGTTTGCGGCGGCGTTGTGCCGCCGGTGAGGGTTAGCCGTATGGACCTGGTTGTTTTGCGTCTTCTTTTTGTCATTTTGCTTGCGGCAGTCTGTTACTTCCTTCGTCCCTTCGGGTTGCAGTTGGGGTGGGAGGGCGCGATTGCCGGTGCGGCCGCGGCGGGTGCGGTCATCGTCTTCGAACTGCGCGTCAGGGCCCTGACGCTGCGGCGGCTCATCGGCGCCGTCGTGGGCAGCGTGCTCGGCATCGTTGGCGCCGCATTGTTTTGCTTGGTGCTGCGCTCCGCTCCGCTCTCCAGCGCCAACTCCGCCGCGCTGCAGATCTTCGTGCTGCTGCTTATGACCTATATCGGCCTGCTGGTAGGCGCCAGCAAGGGCGACCTGCTGAACCCGGCCGCGCTAGGCACCGTGTTCTCGGGCGACAAGCCTCTCCGCCGCAGCGCCAAGGTGCTGGACACGAGCGTGATTATCGACGGCCGCATCGCCGACATCGCCGAGGCGGGCTTTATGGACGGCGCCATGGTGGTGCCGGAGTTCGTGCTGCGCGAGTTGCAGATTGTCGCCGACTCCACCGACAGCTCGAAGCGCCAGCGAGGCCGCCGAGGCCTCGACATGTTGCAGCGCATGCAGTCCAGCGACAAAGTCCAGGTGCAGATCGTCCCCGATGACTTTCCTTCCATCCGCGAGGTGGACCTGAAGCTGCTGGAGCTGGCCAAGAAGTGGGAGGCCAAGGTCGTCACCAACGACTTCAACTTGAACAAACTGGCTCACCTGCACCACGTCGAAGTGCTGAACATCAACGACCTGGCCAACGCCCTCAAGCCCGTGGTTTTGCCCGGCGAGCGCATGACCGTGTTGATCCTGAAGGAAGGCAAGGAGTTCAACCAGGGGGTGGGCTATCTGGACGATGGTACCATGGTGGTGGTGGATCATGCGCGTAAGCTCATCGGCCGCTCTGTCGCCATCTCCGTCACCAGCGTGCTGCAGACCGCCAGCGGCAAAATGATCTTCGGCAAAATCGACGAAAACGGCAAGCAGGTGGTCGAGGCGTAATGAAAGGCGCGGCGCAAGTCTTCGCGATTGTAGGCGAGCGGCCGGCCGTTTGCACCTGCCCCAAGCGGGATTGCGTGCGGCACGGCGACTGCCAGCGGTGCAGGGACTACCATCTGCACTCAAGGCGACCATGGCCGCCTTACTGCGAACGGCAGCCGAATTGGTTCAAGCGGCTGTTTGGCCTCTAGAGGGTTTTCGATTCACTTGCTAACATCGCCGGCAAAGTGCGCGGTGGCAATTTCTTGAGAAAAATGCCACTTGGCATCCCGCATTGTGTTTAGAGCAGAATCGAAAACGCTGTAGCCGGCGCGAGGATCTCCGGCAAGATGGATGAGAGCGACAAGAGCGGCGGGGCGGCCTGAGCGGTTGCGCGGCTCGCCGGTATGGCGCACTACGGAGCAGGCGCGGGGACACCCATTTTGGCGTACTGGCTGTCGATGTTCGATTGGATGGCTTTTGCGGCGGCGATGTCCGCGTTGGAGGCGGCCGTATCGCCCTTGATCCGCTCTGCCAATCCCCGGCTATAGAGAGACGAGGCCATCTTAGGGTTGATCGCCAGAGCGGCGTTGCAATCGGCGATGGCCGCATCGGGATTGTTCATCTTGAGGTAGACAAAGCAGCGACTATCCAGCGTGTCCACGTCGTTCGGGCGCACGGCCAGCGACTGGTTGCAATCCGCAAGAGCCGGTTGAAGCTGCCCCACGATGGCGCCGTTAAAGCAGCGGCCGTTAAGGGCGTCGGCGTCATTGGGCTGAAGCGCAATCGCCTGGCTAAAATCGGCGATCGCCTGGCTGTATGCACCGATGTTGCCGTACGTGTTGCCCCGGGAGGTATACAAGGCCGCGGCATTTGAAGCGTTTGGGTTGAGCTGCAGCGCCTGGCTGTAATCGGCGATCGACTGGCTGTATTCACCATTGTCGCTGTACGCATTGGCCCGGAAGGTATACAAAGCCGCAAGGTTGGGATCGTTTTTATCGAGCCGCAGTGCCTGGCTAACGTCCTGGATCGCCTGGCCGTATTCGCCCTTATCAAGGTATAAAGTGGCCCGGTTCTCGTACGCAATTACAAGGTTTGGATTGAGCTGCAGCGCCTGGTTATAGTCCTGGAGCGCCGGGTCGTATTGGCTTTTTTGGACGTACGCATAGCCCCGGTTGCTAAACGCTATGGCCAGGTTTGCGCCGCTCAACTGGCCGACTGGATGAGGGCCGTGCATCCAGCGATATTCGTATCAACATTGTTGCTTGTGCACTGCGTCCAAAGGTCGTCTTGTGTTTGGCTGTAGAGGACGGCAGAAGCGCACAGCAGAGTTACCAGAACAATCGTCGATAGCACACGCATACTTGCTCCCTTACAGCTCGGTTTTGCGATGAGATTTGCGGAGGATTATGCGCCAGGCTGAACAGGACGGTCAAGCAGGAGCGAGGCCAAAAGTGCGAAGCGCCCTTCCCGATGAGGAAAAGACCCCTGGTTTTGTCTTAAAGCGGGATTGAGGAAACCCCTTCTACGGCGGTTCTCCTGCAACGATGAGCCATTTCGGACAGAATTCAAGGTGGCTTTTTCTCGATGAAAAAGCCACTTCGCGATTGTGCCTTGGCCTACACCCGCAGGAGAACCGCTGGAACGCGGGCGCGTTCGGGGAGAATTGCCGCGCGCGGCACAGGTGTGCGAGATTGGAGTTGCGGAGGAACGCCGGCCGCATCGGCCATTTCTCCTTCAGCGGAATGCCTCCATGAAACGAACGTCCTCCCATCCCAGCTTCGACCAGGCACTGGCGCTTTTGCGCGCCCACTCTTTCGATGTGACGCCGTATGCCGGCATCGCCGGGAGCGTTCTGGCGGGCAAGTCCGGAGCCGGAGCTGTGCTGGTGGCAGCGCCTGATGCGAAGAATGCGGAGGCTCCGGCGGCTGCGTTCGCCATCCCCCCGGGGATTGTAGTCAAGGGCGAGGTGGCGCGGTTGCTTGACCGCGGCTACCAGAAATTCATTAAGACTTCCCAATATGAGCTGCCGGCGACGGCCAGCCAATTGCAGGCGATTCACGCGTTCAGCGAAGAACTGAAGCTGCTCATCGGCGATGTCAGCCTGTACAACGAGTCGCTCGGCACCACCAGCGACGTCTATCGCTACGATCGCCTGATGGGCCGCGAAGCCGCGGAGGCCGAGCCCGCCCAGCCCTGGGAGTTGGGCGCCGGGGTTGATCTCCGCTGAATGTCTCAGCGGAGTGAGTGATGAACAGGGAAGACAGGGAGGGGCTCACGCCCCTGCAGCCGGAACGCCGCTCCGATCCACGCTACTCCGTTGACGAAGATTCCGTTCTTCTCTTCCTGGGCTTGGGAAAGCGGGTGGCAGCCCGCATGGTCGATTTGAGCCAGGATGGCTGCCGGGTGCGCACCATGGAGCGGATTGCCGCGCGCCCCGAGTCTCCTGTAGAAATCTTCCTCCGGGTGAATGGGGTTGCGTTCCGGCTCAACGGCGTTCTGCAATGGAGCCACGACGGACATCTTCTCGGCATCCGCTTCGCGAACATCATCCCGCGCCGCGCGGTCGAGCTGGCGAACGTGATCTGTGAGATGCAGGCGTCCGTGGCGGCACGCGCCGAATCCGTGAATCAGCTCGTTGCGGAGCAAGAAATCCGGGAGACGGCCAGGCGGGGCGCAATGGAATGGGCTGGAGAACCGGATCGTGCGCCGGTTGCGGCAGCGGCACTACAGAAATCGGTGCCGGACGAGTCCGGGCCACAGGCCGCTCAGATCCCCGCGCACCGCGATCGCCGCGCACAGCCTCGTCACGAAGTGGACACCTCCGCAGCCATCTTCCTGGTCAAGATCGGCTCCACGCTGCGCGGACGAATCCTGGATCTGAGCCTGGGCGGCTGCCGCATCCGCACCGATGAGCGCTTTTCCGTGGGCATCTACACGCGCGTGGAGACGGAGTTTTGCCTCGAGGGTTTGCCGTTCCGGCTGGGCGGCGTCATCCAGGCCATCCACAACCGCAATACGGTCGGCATTCGTTTTCTCGATCTCAGCGACCGCAAGCGGCAACAGGTCGTGGAACTGATCGGCGAGATCGAGCAGTTGCGCGCGGCGCAGAACTCGTCCCAGCCCGCGGCGGCGGAAGGCCGCGCCTGACGGCGGACAAGAGGCGAGCCGCGCCGGAGTAAATAAGACGCTGTGCGCGAGCTTGACCTATCGTATTCACGCCGGATCAGCGATTCTCCCAGTCAATTTCTACTCGCCTCAAACCTCGCACCGCATTCGCCAGATAAATCGCATCGGCGCGGCGCAGATCGTCAAGAAACAGCACCCGCTCCGCAATCTCCGGCCGCGTTTCCAGAAGATGCCGGCGGTACACCCCCGCCAGCAAGCCGCACTCCACCGGCGGGGTGAACCAGCGGCCGTCCTTCTCGACAAACACATTGCTGATGGCGCCTTCCGTCACTTCGCCGCGCAGATTCAGAAAGAGCACGTCGTCGAATCCCTCGCGCGCGGCCTTCTCGAACGCCTGCGCGTAGAGCGGGCGATGCGTGGTTTTGTGGTAGAGCATCCGGTCCGCGGGATCGGTGCGTTCCGCTGCAATGCGCACGCGGCCTGCGCGCTGCTCGCCGCCGGCCTGCGCCAAAACTTCGTCCGTAATCTGCAATTCGCCTTCGCTATCGAGCAGCAGCCGCACCTTCCGCGCCGCTCGATCCAGGAATCGTTGCGCGTATTGCTCAAGCGTGGCTTTCACCGCGGCCCGTTCGCACCGAAAGTCAAAGTACTCCGCAGAGTCCGCCAGCCGGTCCAGATGCAACTCGAGCAGCGGATAGCCGCCGTCCCAGAGCATCGTCTCGATGAGCGAGAACCGCTCCGGCAACTCAGCCGCGCTGCGCGTAAGGAACTCTGCCTTCAGCAGGCACTCTCGGTACTCCGCAGCCGCATCAGAGTCAATCACGATGCCGCTTCCGGCCCCCATCGTGCCGCGCTCGCCGTCCAGATCCAGCGTGCGAATGGCCACGTTGAAGACCGTTTGCCGCGGCGAGAAGAAGCCGATGGCGCCCGTATACACGCCGCGTGGCGCGTCTTCGAGTTGAGCAATAAGCTGCATGGCCCGCACCTTGGGCGCGCCCGTGACCGACCCGCAGGGAAACAGCGCGCGGAAGATGTTGTAGAAGCCCGCCTCCGGCCGCAAATCGGCGCTCACCGTCGAGGTCATCTGCCAGAGCGTGGGGTAGCGCTCGACGGCGAAGAGTTCTTCCACGCGCACGCTCCCCGTCTGCGCCACGCGGCCCAGGTCGTTGCGCACCAGGTCGACGATCATCACGTTTTCGCTGCGGTTTTTCGCATCGGCTTGCAGCCACTCGGCAATCTCGCGGTCTTCGCGCGTGGTGCGCCCGCGCCGCGCAGTGCCCTTCATGGGGCGCGTGACGATGCGCCGCCCGCCACTGCGGGCGGCATCGCAGTCCACGCGGAAGAACAGCTCCGGCGAAAACGAGAGGATGCGACGGCCCGGCTGCCAGTGCAGAAACGCTCCGTAGCCGACCGGCTGCCGCGCGCGCAACCATGCGTAGAGCGCCGCGGCGGTACCCTGCGCTTCAATCCTCATCGGCGCGGTGAAATTGAGTTGGTACACGTCCCCGGCGCGAATCCACTCGTGAATCCGGGCGATGCGCTCGGCGTATTCGGCTTCGCTGAGCGCAAACTCCGCGGCGATCCGCGGATCGGGACTCGGCTCCCGTCCTGCCCCTTCCGCAGCCGGCCGCCCTCGCCGGAAACGCTCCAGCTCCGGCGGCTCGCCGTTCGCGAACGTTCCGGTCTTGCGATCGAAAACGTAGCTCTGCGCGTAGATCCCGGCCCACGCCAGCGGCTGGCCCGGCCTGGCTGCACGCGCTCCAGCCTTTGGCTCAAAGCAATTTCCGCACTCGTAGCTGAAGAATCCCGCGGCACACTGCTCTGCGGCGACCGCGCTCTCGATCTCCGCAAAGAGCGCAGGAACCTCTTCCGGCGCATACGCCGCGCACACACGCAGCGGAGCCGTGAACAGGCGCGTCCACGGCTCCTCGTTGGTTTCGATCTGTCCTGGTTTTCCGCCTTCCAGTAAAACAGTGGCCGGCGTCTGCTCCACCAGCGTGTAGATCTCTGCGGGAAGGGAATGCCGGCGCGTCATGCAGGCAGTTTACGGCTCTTACTGGACCGTCAGCACAAAGGTGGTGGAATTGGTGATGGCAGTAACGCCGTTGCTCGACTGTCCGGTGACGGTGATGGTGTACGTGCCCGCAGGGGTTGCGTTGGGATGCGAGGGACCGTGATGGTAGTAGTAGTAGAGCGGATTGCACGCCGTCATCCCCAACGTGGTCACAATGCCTACCAGCGCCACCAGCGCCATGCGCTGCAACCAGCGCCGCCGCCGCGCGCCCCACGCCAGCCCGCCAAGCCCTGCCATGCCGGGCAGCAGAAACGCCCAGGCGACGGGGCTGTTCCCGCGCAGCGGCCGGCCGTGCGGCACGATCTGGCGAGCTACCTGCTCCTGTGTCTGCATCAGCATGGAGCTGACAGGCGGGCAACTCGATGCGGGCGAACCGGAGGCGCAACTCGTGGGTGTGGTTGGTAGGATCTCTACCGTCTGCGGCGTAAAGGTACACGAGGCCTGGATGGGAAGGCCCGAGCAGGAGAGTTCGACGAACATCGGAGACGTCAGGGCCGTATTGTCCGTGGGAACCACTGTCACCGCGATAGTACCCGACTCGCCAGCCGTAAGGGTTAGCGGCAGCGAGGAGGGCGGCACGGCCGCCAGCGAGAGCGTAAAGTTCGGCGTCGAGCTGGTTCCCGTGGCCGTCACATTGCTGGTAAGGGAGGCCGATCCCAGGCGCTCGGCATCGCCCGCATAAACAGCGCGCAGGGCATGATCGCCGCCCGCCAGCGACAGGACCGAGACGGCCTGGCCTTCGCCATTCAAAGCCACCTCTGCCAGTTGCCGGTTTCCGTCGTCGATGATGACAACGCCCATTGCGGGCTGGCCGTCCGCTCCGGTCACGGTCACTGAAGCGGTCGCCTGCGTGCGCCCGTCCTGGTTGCTGGTTTCCACGGCCAGCGTGGTTTCTGTCGCAATGTCTTGCGCCGCCACGGCTGCCGGCAGCACCGCGAGCGCCAAAACGGCAGCCAGTCCCACAGCCCATTCAAGCCGCAAACCGCGGCAGTTCTTGACTCTCACCTGCACCTGTTCCAACTCTCCAGAAAGATTGCTCACGCGCCCCGCGGCGCTTTTCCCTTTGCCTTTGCGCAGACTTTTATTGTATCCGGCGAGGGCATGTTCAAGCGAACCTGCGCGCGACGATCCGGCTTGAAATCGAGGGTTCGTCCCGGTAAGTATTAGACGTCAATCTGCAGAATTGGAAAGTTGTGCCGGAGCCCCATCCACTGCGTCCGTCTCCGGCGCCCTTACAGCGGGTCTCCTGCAGGTGTAGACCAAGGCACAATCGCTAAGTGNNAAGAAAAAGCCGCCTTGAATACTGTCGGAAATGGCTCATAGCTGCAGGAGAACCGCCGTAAATAGCCGAACAGTGCTATGCTTTGCCCATTGCAATCCATCTCAGTCCATCACCTGGAAGTAAGTCCGGCAAAAGCGGCGCGAAAGACCTTCTGGCTTTCCGATCCGCTCTCTCCGGACCGGCGCCCTCCCTCCCCATGCGTGGTTGGGACGATCGGGGCCGGCGAAAACGGAAGGAGAAACCATATGCGCATCGGAAAAGTGGCCGGTTCGATCCTGGCAGTTGCATTCGCGGCAGTTACGCATGCGGCGATCGCCCAGTTGGCAATCCTGAAACGGGTTCCCGTGCCCGCAAGCGCGGCGCAGTGCGTGGCCGTCAACCCGGCCCTGAACAGGGTCTACCTGAGCGGTGGCGCTTCCGCCAGCCAGCAGGTGGCTGAGATGAGCGGCGCCACCTACGCGATCGCCATCCTGGGCCCGGGCAGCGGCGCCAGCGTGGATCTGGCGACCAACCGTGTCTGGGCCGCCGGAGTGTATGACGGCTCCGCGCTGGTCTACGACGGAGTAAGCCGCAAGCTCATCCGGACGGTGCCCCTCCAGGCCTGCCCGGTCGGCACGGGATACGACTCGAAACACGGGCGCGCATGGGTGGGCGCACAGTGCGGAGCCGGCAACGATCCCACCTTTGCGGTGGACGGAAGCACCTACCAGGTGGAAACCAAACCCATCGGCAGCGGCGGCGTGTACTGGGGCAACCCGATCGCCAACCCGGCGACGGGAAAGGCCTACTTCGGAGCCTCCAGCGCCTCCAGCAATGGCCCGCCCATGTCGCTCGGCATCGATCCCGCAAACAACTTTGCGCAAACTGTCCAATCCTTTGGCAGCGTGGGCGCGGTGGACGAGGTACACAACCTGCTTTTTGCCGTTCCCTCCGCCGGCGGCGCCCAGTTGCAAATCGTCACCGACGGGCCGGGCCCGGGGCCTGTGGTACGCACGGTCAACCTCCCGTTCACGGCGAGTGCCGGCGCCCTTGCCGTCAATCCCGTTCTCGGCCATCTCTACGCGGGCAACGGCCAAGCCAACAGCATTGAAGTGCTGAACGAAAAGACTGGCGCCCCGCTCAAGAGCATCGCCCTGGGCGCGGGCAACAACGTCATCCGAATGGCCGCCGATTCCAGGCGCAATCGGATCTACGCCCTGGTGCAAACAGCCAACGGCACGCAACTCTTCGTAATTCGCGACTAGATCGGGCGCCGCTGCCCGCCGCGCTTTGCTTTTTTGCGTAGGGTTCTCGCTATGGCAGAGGTTGCCTCCCGCCCACAGCTTGACAGTGCGCTGGAAACGATGGAGCGCGTAGCGCGGCAAATGGGGGTTCTACAATAGGCGCTAATGATCGCTCACCTGCGCGGCAAGCTCATCTTCAAACAACCCGGCCAGGCCATCGTCGAGGCCGGCGGCGTCGGCTACGACGTTGTCATCTCCGTGCCCACCTTCACGGCGCTGCCCTCGCTGGGCGCTGAGGCCTCTCTGCATATCCACACCCAGGTGAGCGACGACCAGATCGCGCTCTTCGGATTCCTCGACCGCGAAGAAAAGCGCCTCTTCGAGCGCCTCATCACCGTCGGCGGCGTCGGCCCCAAGCTGGCCATCAAAATCCTCAGCGGGCTCTCGGTGGAGCGCACCGTCCAAGCCATCCGCGGGCAGGACCACGCGCAGCTTACGCACATTCCCGGCGTGGGCAAAAAGCTCGCCGAGCGCCTGGTCGTCGAGCTCAAAGACAAGCTCGACGACTTCGCCGTCGCTCCCGCGCCGCAGGCCGTGCAGGGCCCGGCTGTGGACGACGTGCTCTCCGCGCTCGTCAATCTCGGCTACCAGCGCGCGGCATCCGAGAAGGCCATCGAGCAGGCCATCGCCAAGGACAAGGCGCTCGCCGCCGATTTCGACGGGCTCTTCCGCGGCGCGTTGAAGGTGATTCGATAGACTGGTTCCGTCATGCCTCGCTCCGCAAATCCCGCACCCCCCGCCGCCCTTCCCTTCTTCCGTCCAGAAGCTCTCACCTTCCTGCGCAATCTGGCCCGCCACAACGACCGCGCGTGGTTTCAGCCGCGCAAGGCGCAGTTTGAGGCCGAGTTGAAGGAGCCCATGTTGGCCATCATCCGCAGGATTACCGACGCTATGGTGGACTTCGCGCCCGACCACGTACGCCCCGCGGAGAAATCTCTGTTCAGGATTTATCGCGACACGCGCTTCAGCTCCGACAAGCGCCCCTACAAAACGCACGTGGCCGCGTGGTGGTCGCATCAGGGATTGCAGAAGACCTCCGGCGCGGGCTACTACTTCCACGTGAGCGCGAAGGAAGTGATCGTCGCCGCCGGCTCCTACATGCCGGACAAGGATCAACTGGCCGCGATCCGCCACTGGCTGCTCGATCACCATCAGGAGTTCAGAAAACTGCTCCGAAACCCGAAAGTGCGCAAGCTCTACGACGAGTTCGAGGGCAACGCGCTCACCCGCCCGCCCAAGGGTTTCCCCTGCGACCATCCGGGCATGGATCTGATCCGCTGCCGCCAGTGGGGGCTGGCCGCCGAGTTGCCCGCCAAAGCCGCTCTCAAGAAGGACATCGCCGACGTAGTGATCCGCTACTTCAAGGTCGCCGCGCCAGTGGTCGATGCGCTCAATACGCCCATCGCCGCGGCCCTGGCGCCAAAGAGAACGGTGCTTTTCGGGCTGCATTGAGTGGACGCAGCCGTTGTGTTTTTCCCGGCGTGTCTCACCGTGTAGAACCGGCAGAGGCCGGAGATATTTGAGGTGATCGCTTCCGGTCACTCTGGTACAAGCAATTGACACGTGACGCCGGCGAGCCTATTGTTTGGGGCATTCCGATTCGCCTGCAAGGAGTATCCATGAAAGCCAGGTTCAAGTGCCTGCTCTTGGCCGGAGCCATCCTTCTGGTTCCGGCAGTTTCCGGAGCACAAACTCCCACCCCTTATTCGACGCCGCAGTTCTCCGCGACTTTCAATGGACCGGTCACGGCGCAACCGCCAGCTCGCACTTCAACGACCAACGACAGCGTCGACCTGTTCTATTCCTCCGAGGTCAACGGCGTTGAGCAGATCGTTGCAATTCGCACCATGGACAGCCCAGCTTATACCACGGCGGACTTTTCGTCATCGGACTTCTATGCCCAGCAGGTCGCTGCGACAGGAACCCTCGAGGACAGTTCGCAGGGTCGCTATCAGGGTTATCCGTTCTCATACACCAAAGCGCTGATGACTCAGCAGAATGGTTCGAAGATGGTGCAACGTGACCGGTTCATCATCCTCAGCGACCGAAAGATGGTCTTCGTTCGCATGAACGCGCCGCCTGACCGGGACAGCGATGCAGTGTGGCTGGCCTTTGCCAACAGCCTGGTCATCAAGTAAGCGATTGCGCCCTTTACAAGCGCCCGAAAGGAAGAAAATAGGCAGAAAACCAAGGAAAATGGGCCTAAATAGGGCAAAACCCAAAGAAAACTGTGGAAATCACGCATTTTCCCATTGACTTTGCTCACGCTCAGGCCGCATGGTAACCATCGGCAGGGTTCTTCGTAGCCGCATGAATACAGGGGTTCCGCGCACTTCAAGTTCCGTTCGATCTCCCTCCATGCGGTAAGCAGACAGCAGCGGAAACCCGACCATATCGGCAGCCCGCAAGGGTTCGCCCACAAGGAGAAAAAATCCATGGCAACTGGAATGACCAAGACGGCACTGATTCGGCACATTGCCGAGAAGCTCGAACTGACCAACAAGCAATCCGCGGCCTTCCTGGATCTGCTGGCGGAGACCGCCATCAAGGAGACCAAGAAGAACGGCGTCTTCGTAATCCCCGGCATCGGCCGTTTGGTGAAGGCCGAGCGCAAGGCCCGCATGGGCCGCAACCCCCAGACCGGCCAGGCCATCAAGATCAAGGCCAAGACCGTGGTGAAGTTCCGCGTAGCCAAGGCCGCCAAGGACGTCATCGCGCCCCCGAAGAAGTAGTCCCTCCCTCAGAAAGCGCTGGAAAGCCAAAGGGAGAGCCTTGTGCTCTCCCTTTCGCGTTTCCTCGCTTCCGGTCGCGCTCGTCTGGGCCAACCACATCGGCGTGGACCGCCTGCTCGGCTTCGGGCTCAAGTACGGCGGCGGCCTCGGATTCACACACTTACGGCGGTTCTCCTGCAAC